>JBBQLF010000021.1:0-17822 GCA_038327695.1 Bryobacterales bacterium | reverse complement strand
CTCGTCGCTGCGGATGTCGCCGCTGGACGTTATCCCCGAATCCATACCCGTTTCCCGCCCGAGCCGAGCGCCGAGGCGAATGCCGGTTTCGTCCATGCGCCAGGAACCGCCCACGGGCCGGGCAAATCGGCTCCACCGTTTCTGGAATTCGGGAGTGGAGTGCTGAACCCACCGCAGAATCGTCGTGTGCGCCATAGTAATGCCGCGTTCGCCCATCATGATAACCAGATCCCGATAGCTGAGCTTGAAACTCAGGCAACAGCGGACGCCAACGCCACGATTCCGGCATCGAAGCGGCGCCCCACGAACAATTCTTCTACGGCAGCAAACCGGACCATTTCTCCATCTTCGCCTGATGCCTTCCGTTTTGCACCAAAGCCTGTTGCTGCCCGCCGGAAAGTACCGCTCCCGGCTTGGGCTCGAATCCTGGTGCCGTCGTGCGCCACACACTCCAGCTTCACAAACCCTTCCTGCGACAGCACAACAGTTCGGCCCACAGCTTCTTCCGCTCCTCCGGGTGATCAGCCCGAAAGCCGGACAGTGTATGGTGGTTCACCTTGCCCAATCCGGACAGCCACATCAACCCCGGCTCATACTCCATCAGCGCCTCGATCTCCCGCGCCGAGGCCACCTCTTCGCTATAGGCGTACAACCACACGCTCAGCAGCAACCGCGGGTTCCAGGCCGCCTGTCGCTCCCGGCTGCGGATCTTGGCCTCGAAGCCGCTCAGATCCAACTGGCCTGTCAGATCCCGGATGGCCCTGACCTTATGGTCCGGCGCCACCAACTCCTCCACAATCACCGTGCGCAAGAGACCCTAGCTGCGGTCGATCGGCTTCAGTTTCGGTGGGCCGGCCGGACGCCGTGGTGGCGCCGGCCGCGCGGGCTGCCCGGGAATGTCCAACAGCAGCGGCTGTCGATCAGGATCCATGGCCCATTATCGGCCGAAATATTTTCGTATAGATATGTTCCTGAACCGCAGGCGAATTCTTCACAGCATCTCAGCAAGCGGCCCTTGCGCAAACAATAGTGACGCCGCGTTTAGTTGACGTCCTTGCCCCACCGGCCCTGCTAGTGAGCCTACCGATCCGGCCGCCTGTGACGGATCGGCCAGCGCATTCGTGACAGAACGGCGTTGACCGCCGTGGCGTCGAAGTCTTCCGCCTGGAATGGCCCCCCGGCCCACGTCACCAAATGCTCGAAGTCCTTGTGGCCGGGATCGAAGATGATCTCCAAGAACTCCTCGTATCCAGGCACGCCGCCCACATCTTCCGGCGGGCATTGGCGTTCACCACCGAGGCAGAACGGACGAGCCGGCCCTACCGTTGATGGCACGATCTGCTCCAGCAGGACCTCGTGTTGCCAGTTGTCGCCGAAGTCGTAGACGTACGTCAGCGAGTCGCCCTCGCCATGGAGCAACTTGCGGAGCGGTACGCCGCCCTCATCAGCCACGTTGAGATCGTCGTCGGCGTAGTCCTGTGGAATGCCCCAGAACTTGCCATTCTTCTCGAACTGGTGCAGGTGGCTGTCAGACCATCCCATGACGGCTTGGATGGCGTCATGGAGACAACAGAGCGGGATGGTGCTGGGGACGTGGATGAGCCGCCAGATCGGCGGCGTGATCCCAAGTAGCGTAATCCTGAGGCGGTAGAGGAGTGGCGGCGGCTTCCTGTCATTGGCTGGCATCAACAACATGAATATCAGAAATCAGGAATCGGGAATGGGCAGAGTGGTCAGGCAGGTCAACGGAACACGCACTGCAACTGCCCCGCGCGGGATGAAGAACCGGCTTCCAATGGCTCTTGGCGCCACTCGAGGCAGGTAGCCAATCTCACCCGCCACCGCCCATGCCAACGCCTGCGGTGGCGCACAGCGGCCCTGGAATCGGGATTCTGGCGCTGGCCTGTGGCCGCCGGAGAGCGCGTAGCCGCCCCCTCGGCTGCGCCCTGCCCAGCATCACCTGATCTGCTCGTCTCAACCTCAGAGCGCCGCCATCCGCCGATCACACTCAGCCCGGTCACTCCTCGCGGCCAGACGGCCGGCCATGTAGTCCTCATAACTGATCTGGTGTGCCACCCGGCTCTTCACCAGTGCGGCCATGCCCAGCCGGACCATCTCCACGCCGCTCAGGGGCGGCAGTTCATCTGGGATTACCGGTATAGCTGGTCTTATCGGCCAAGTTGGCTGAGAACATCGGAGTATTCATCAGCCAGTCTTCAGACTAGCCCCGACCGGTGACCGCGCACGAGTACATTGCGTTGGTTGGGAGCGCCTCCTGATTGACCGCTGGACTGGCAGTTGCCGGTCTACCGTTGAGCTTGGACTCGCACGAAGCCGGGGACCGTTCGCGGTGATCCTTGCGGCTGTCGAATTCCTGACCGCCGGGTTGCGAACGGTCTTGCGAGTACAACACTTCCGTGATCATCTGGACGAGCTTCACCGCTACAAATGGCTTCTGGATATAGGCCCAGCCGTAGTTCAGGACCAGTAGGTTGCCATCCGTTCCGCCGGACATCAGCATCACGCGCAGGTCCCGTCTTGACGCCTTCAGCGTCTCGCCCAAGTCAGGTCCTGACATCTCCGGCATGTCCACGTCTGACAGGAGCAGATCAATCTTGCCAGCGGTTACTTTAGACAAGCTGATGGCGGCAGATCCGCAATCGGCTGAAAGAATCCGGAAACCGGCGCCTTCGAGGATCGCCACCACTACCTTGAGAACGGCTTGGTCGTCATCCACGACGAGAATTGTCTTGAGTGGCCCTGTGCGCGAATCTTCTCATACGTTGTCCTTCCATGTTTCCTCTACTTCGCAGAACTCGTTTGAACGGTTCTTCGCTGTCCAGATCCACCCCAGCGGAGGTGGGACCGAGGAAAACCTTGCAATCTGGATTCCATTGACAAACTGGAGTTGACGGCAAGGCTGTGCGGAACCGGCATTCTAAACAAAAGACATCATTCGGGATCAAATCCATCCATCTTGAGGTTTCCCTTGAGCTTGTTGGGCAGGGTTGTTTGAGACCATGAGCCACTCGAGGGGGCGCCCGCAGACTGACGGAATAACGCCGGATGACCAAATGCGGTCAAACCGCTTTGCTCCCGGGCGTCAACTGAGCTTTAGCACGCGAGGACGGTTGAACGGCACTGTCCTGCGGGTGGGGTTCGCATGGCTGCGCGGGGTCCTCACGGTCCACTGCGCGGGACTAATCGCCATGGCGGTGAAGTAGACGGGGGCGAGATGTTCCAGTAAAAGCGACCTCTTACTCTCACGGAAATCGACCGTGGACTCAGTACGTGAGACCGGAGCCTGGACAAAGACCGGTCAACGGACGGGCCCAGGAGAGGGTCAATTTGGGCGGGTTAGATTCCGCGAGCAAACCCGGTTCACTTCCCGCGAGTGCCGAAGACCAACTGGACGCTGATTGCGGAGTTGGGCACGGACACGACAGTATTGCCAGACGCTCAACACGCGGCCAGTTGGGCCGGCTGGGTCCCCGGCAGTTTCGACAGCGCAGGCAAGCGCAAGAGCAGCCGGACGAGGAAAGGCAATCGTTGGCTGCGGCGCGTACTGTGCCAATCCGGCTGGAGCGTGACTGACAAAAAGAACTGCTATTTGACGGCGTGCTTCCGCCGGCATGTGGCGCGAGCCGGGGTGAAGAAAGCCATCGTGGCAAGGGCGCATCGGATCCTGATCATCGCCTATCCCATACGATGGGACGGGACCGCCTACCGCGAACAGGGTGGAGACAACTTCGATCGCCTGAATCCGGAAAAGAACCAGCGCGGACTCACGGAACGGCTGCGCCGGATGGGATTTGACGGGGCGCTGAAGCCCTTGAACCCTCCACAGAACAACCAGGCAGAGCCAGGGCAAGAGCCACCGCCGCGCGCCCGCAAGGGGGCGCCTGGGCCAATGCGCCGAATGCGCAACCGATTGTAAAAACAGGCACTAGATACTCGGAGTTTTCAAAGAAACGGAGTTTGGGGGAGGTGGGGATTCCGGGGCAGGGCGTGGGGGGGAGAATAGGCTTGGAGGAGGCCTTGAACGAGTGGCGCGGTTCGTGCGGGGAGGAAGAGGGAGTTGTATTTCCGCGCGTAGAAAGCAGAGAATGGCATGGAGCAGCTTCGATCCGGGATTTGCTGGAGGGTGGCGGCGCTGGCGGTGGTCTGCGCCGTTGCCGGCATGTGGGTGGCATGGTTGGCGGCCGGTGGGCTAGAGGGGATCCGGGTTTCCGGACTGGCCGCATCGGGCGGTTCCGGCACGCTGGGCGGGATCATTGGATTACTGCCGAATGTGAGTATCCCTGGCTACGTGGTTGAGCGTTACTCAGGCCGGCGCTGGCCCTTCTTTGCAGGGCGGCGCGAATCCGCGGGGGACTGAGAGGGCCAGCCCACGGGCGGGACTCAGGCACTGTTACGGACCGGGACAGAATGCGTTGGAGTGAGATGCAGAAAGAGATTCAGAACAGAATTGAAGACGACTGCCCGAGGCCACGAACAGAAGGGCCGGATCAGCGGACGATCCCGATCGAAGGCTGAGGCGCGCCTGACGCTACCGCTGCGGTTCCAGCGTTTCGTCGGGAAGCTGGGGCCTGGGTTGATTACGGGGGCGGCCGACGACGATCCATCCGGCATCTCGACGTATTCGGTGACCGGGGCGGCGTTTGGGTACGCGCAGCTCTGGACGGCGCTATTCTCGTTTCCGCTGATGACCGCCGTGCAGATGATGTGCGCGCGTCTGGGGATGGTGACGGGCCAGGGCCTGGCGGGCCTGATTCGCCAGAATTATCCGCGCTGGGTGCTGTGGGGCGCGTGCGCGCTGCTGGTGATGGCCAATACGGTGAACATCGGGGCGGATCTCAGCGGCATGGCGGAAGTGACAGAGATGGTGACGGGGATCAACAGCCTGTTCTGGACGCCGGTCTACGCGGTGGTGATCGCATCGTTCCTGATCTGGTCGTCTTACTATAGGATCGCCCGCATCTTCAAGTGGCTGACGCTGGTCTTGTTTGCGTACGTGGCGGCGGCGTTTCTGGCGAAGCCGGACTGGGCGGCGGTGCTGCGCTCGACGCTGATTCCGCACATCGAGTGGTCGGGCCAGTATTGGGCGACGCTGGTCGGGATCTTCGGGACCACGATCTCACCGTACCTGTTTTTCTGGCAGGCTTCGCAGGAGGTGGAGGAGGAGAAAAGACTCGGCAGGGCCACGATCGAAGCGCGTGAAGGGGCCACGGACAAGGAGTTGCGCACCTCGCGCAACGACGTGGTCACGGGGATGCTGTTTTCGAACCTGATCATGTACTTCATAATCCTCACGGCGGCGGCCACGCTGCATGCGCATGGCAACACGACGATCACGACGGCGAAGGACGCGGCGGAGGCGTTGCGGCCGGTGGCGGGGGACGGGGCGTACTGGTTGTTCAGCCTGGGGCTGCTTGGCGCGGGCATGCTGGGGGTGCCGGTGTTGGCCGGGTCGAGCGCGTACGCGGTCTCGGAGGCCGCGAACTGGCGCGGGTCGCTGGCCGACCGGCCTAGTCTGGCGCGCGGATTCTATGGCGTGATCGCGGCGGGCCTCCTGCTGGGACTGGCGATGGATTATGCGGGCGTCAATGCGGTGGCGATGCTGTTCTGGTCGGCGGTATTGAACGGAGTGCTGGCGCCGCCGCTGATCGTGATTGTGCTGCTGCTCACGAGCAGCCGGAAAGTGATGGGGGACCGGTTGAACCCGCCGTGGCTGAAGGCGTTGGGCTGGACGACGGTGGTGGTGATGACTGGTGCGAGTGTGGCGATGTTCGCGACCTGGAAGTAGGCGCGCGGGGGCCCAACGAATCAACGTGATTGCGACGAGGAGTCTGGATTGGGATGGCTGACCGTGCGAAGTCAAATGACCGAATCCGGTCGAACGGAGAATCCCGGCCCCACCTTGCCGGCGTGTCCGTAACCACGTTGGTGGTAGAGTCCGCGATGTTCGTGAAACATCGGTGAGTGGCATGGAGTAGCCCGTAGAACTCGCCGCTATCGTAGAAGCCCCTGATCCCAGCCACCTGCGCATCTCCGGATACTGCTCCGCCAGCCACGAGGTGCCGTAGCTGTTGTGGTCCATCGCCGGCACGCCTTCAGCGGGCACCGTGGCCGCCAGCACCGTTAGTTCCATGCCGTCTGGTTGAAGGCCGCAACCGGGGTGAAAACAGGCACGACCGGGGGTATTGTTTTTCTCGCCGGGGGCGAACCAAGGCCGGTGCGCGTCTGGTGCTTTTAGCCCGTCTGTGTCTGTGGCCCGGACGCTGTTTCGGAGTTCGTGTCTGGCAGAACGGATTGTCACCTCAGCTGGGAGGAGTCCGCGAAGGTAAGTTGTTGTCCTCCAGCCGTTCTTCGCTCCCGGCAGAATTCGCTCGTCCCAGAGCAGCGGGCAGTGATTCGATGCCCCCTCATCGCCCGGGGACGACCGTCCGGTGCTCCTCAGCGTTGCCGGACCAGATACTCGCGAAGGGCCCCCAGGCCATTAGCTGCTTGGAGGCTGCCGGCGTGCTCCCAGAGCCGTTCGCATCGGGTCAACCTCGTGCCGGGCGGATTCGGCGCCGTGATTACAGCCGTTAACCACCGGCCCACCAGTCTCCCCCACGGCTCATAGCGCAGACTCTCTCCAGGTTTCTGCGGCGGAATCGCCTGTGCGAGCCACTGGTCCATGATGGCAGCGGTCCGAGGGTCGCCGCAGGGGCCTCGGGAGGTTCCCGAACCAGATGCTCCGCAGGTGAACATGCGTCCGGGGTTGACGCCGCCGGTACAGGAGCGGGTAGCTACGTTCTTGCAGGTGCACCCCCATCCCAGCAGACAGCCGTGTAGCCGGCAAAGGCGCCGGTGCACATTCCGGGATCCGGATTGCGGCCGGAGGACTTGCCGGCGTCGCTCCCCGGACAACCGCCGGTCCCCATCGGGCGCCAGTTGCCTATCGATGTTCCGGTTTCGCCGCCTGGGCCGGGCAGTTCGGCGGACTCTCCGCAGGTGAACATGCGTCCGGGGTTGACGCCGCCGGTACAGGAGCGGGTAGCTACGTTCTTGCAGGTGCACCCCCCATCCCAGCAGACAGCCGTGTAGCCGGCAAAGGCGCCGGTGCACATTCCGGGATCCGGGTTGCGGCCGGCGCCAGGCGCGACGAAATCCGCGCTGCCATCGTGAACCCGAGCCGGTTGAGCGCGGAACGCCAGATGGAGAACTGTATGACCTGCCATCTGGAGCCCACCAGCTTTCCGTTGCCGAACGCGATGCTGCGCTACGACCGCGGCCCGTTTTCGTACCGGCCCGGCGAGCCCATGGGTAACTTCCTTCTGACCTTCGACCACGCGCCTGGCACGGGCCGCGAAGACAAGTTCGAAATCGTGAATGCCGCCTACCGGCTCCGGCGCCCGGCCTGCTTTCTGAAGAGCAACGGCAAGCTGCTCTGCAGCACCTGCCACGATCCGCACGACGTCCCGCGGGGGGAAGCGGCCGGGCGGCACTACACGGCAGTCTGCCGCCAGTGCCACGCGGCGGCACTGGACCAGCAGTCCGCCGCGGGCAGGCACCCGCGCGGCACAGACTGCACGGGTTGCCACATGCCGAAGCGGCGCACCGAGGACGTCGTCCACTCGGCGGCCACCGGCCATTGGATCCAGCGGCAGAAGCCCGTGGGCGGCCTGCTCGCCGGCCGGCCCGAGCGCCACGAGACGGGAGCGCTGGCCTACCGCGGCCCGGTGGCGCTCTACTATCCCAAAACGCTGCCGCCCACGCCGGAAAACGAGCTATACCTGGCGGCCGCCCAAGTCAAGCAGAACAGCAATCTTTCCGCAGGCATCGGGCAGCTTACCGCGGCCGTGGAAAAGCAGCGGCGGCCGCGCGCGGAGTTCTACCTCGATCTCGCCGAGGCCCTCGAGAGGTCCGGGCGGTTTGCCGCGGCGCTGCCGGTTTATCGCGAAGCGGTGCGCCGCAACCCGAAACAAGCGCCTGCGGTGCAGAAGCCCGGTACCGCCCTGCGGCGATCCGGCGAGCATCAGGAAGCTCTGCAGTTGCTGGAGCGCGCCACTTCGATGGCGCCCTCCGGCCCCGCTCGCTGGCATGAACCGGGCCTGACCTACCGGGCCCTGGGCAGTACGCAGGTTGCCATCACCGCCATCGGCAAGGCCATCGAGCGCGACCCGGACCTACCCGAAGCCCACAACAATCCCGGCGCCCTGTGGCTGGCGCCAGGCGAACCGGCCCACGCCGAAACGGCTTTGCGCGAGGCGGTCCGGATCAAGCCGGACTATGCGGACGCGCGGGGCAACCTGGCCAACCTTTCCGCCGGAGCCAACCGCTTCGCTGAAGCGCGCGAGCAGTTTGATAGCGCGCTGCGGCGCCGCCCGGGCGATGCCGCCACCCGCTACAACTACGCCATGCTGCCCGGCCGCACCGGCCACTACGACGAAGCCCAGGGCGAGTTGGAAGCCTCACTACTGGCCGATCCTCACTTCGCCGACACGCATCAACTGCTGGGCGATCCGCTGGCCGCGAAGAACCAATGGCCGCCAGCCATGCTGCACTACCGGAGAGGCCTTGCTACCCAGCCCGAATCCGCCCAAGCGCATCTCGGCCTGGGAGCAGCCCTGGCCGCCTCGGGCGCCGCCGGCGAGGCCCTCCCCCACAGGCAGAAAGCAGCCGCGGCTGCTAACCCTGACATTCGACAACAGGCCGCCGCCCGCGACTCTCGAGTGCGGATTCGAGTTCGAGCTGGACCAGCGGGCCTGGGGACGGGCACCGGGTGCGCAGGCCTGAAGCAGTGACGCGGCCCTGGAAGCGGCCCATTCCTTCGGGGGACGTAGCGATGGGGTTCAAGATTCCTTCAGGCCGGCTGCACGAATGGCCGTGCGCAGGTGCTCCAGAGCCTGGCGGTAGTCCTTGGATCCGACATACTCGACGATCAGGGGCACGCCGGGCGCGCGTTGGGCGGCGAGCGTGACGAACTTGTGGTAGTCCAGATCGCCCTTGCCGGCAGCCACTCCGGCGGTGACGTGGTACTTGCGGTCTTTGGCGTGGATGCCACCGATCCAGGGCTGAAGCTGCTGGAACATCTCCTCCAGGTCGTTCACCTCGAGCAGGTTTGCCGGGTCGAGTTGAGCCCGGACGCGTTTCGATCCGACTTCTTCCAAGAACAGGCGGGTGCGCTTGGCGCTGGCCAGCACGCTGCGGTAGATGGGTTCCAGCAAGACGGTTGCGTCGTTGGCTTCGGCCACCACCGCCAGTTCCTTCGCAGTGGCTACCGCTACATTCCACAAGCCGTCCTGCCAGTCATACGGAACAGCCGCCGCCGGCCCCGGCGGATGCCAGTGGCCCATTTCGCTCAGGAACGTGCGGATGCCCATGTGGCGTCCCAGCTTCATGACGGCGTCGAAGTGCGCCAGGTTCGCCTTGCGCTCGGCGGCGTCTCCGTGGATCAGGGTGAGGTAGACGCCCAGCGCGTGGATGGAGATGCCGGCGGAACGGTAGGTGTCAGCGATCTCCTTCGCCCGCTCCGGCGTCAACGCGGAGAGGTCGCTGCGCTGCCCGTAGCGCCAGTAGTTGCTGTCCTTCTGAGTGAAGAAGAGCTGAATGACTTTCACATTCTGGCTCTTGAGCTCGTCCGCGAGGCTGCGGTTGGTGTGGTCGCGGAAGTCGTTGGTCGATAGCCCGAGCTCGATTGGCCGGGCAGCCGCGGCCGCCGCGAGCGGCGCGGCCACGAGGGATTGCAGTGTGGATCGCCGGGTCGTCACGATGCTCATCTTATGCCTCCAACTTCCAAGGCGCCCGGTACGGCCTCGTCACCAGCTGTTGCGCCACCGGATCGCCGATCACGCGATTCTGTTTCCCGTCCCATCGGATGCTGCGCCCGGACTCCCACGAGACATTCATCAGATGGCCGGCTGCGCTGGCATAGTGGATGGTCTCGGGGTTGGCGGAAGGCTGCTTGCGCTGCCGCAGGTTATTGAGGAACACCTCGAAGTGGTAGAGGTGGTCATCTTTGGCGGGCACCGTATCCTCGGTTCCGGTCAGCGCACCGGCAGTGGCGATGCGCGTGCCCTTGGGCGGCTCGCGCAAGATGGAGTAACCGGCGCGATCTAGAACCATGGAGGCCTCGGTGCCCACGAAGCACTTGCTGTGCGAGCGCGTCTCCCGGCGGCCTCCGGTGCGCATGGTGTAGTCCAGCGTGAAACCGCGCCTGGCCACCGGGCCGGGACCAAACCGCATGCTCCCGTGGAACGTATTCGGATAGTCGTGGTTGGTCTCATAGGCGTAGTTGCCGCCGGTGGCGAATACGGTTTCCGGCCAGTCCACGCCCATGGCCCAAAGCACGATATCGAAGTGGTGGACACCCCAGGCCACCTGGTGGCCTGCTCCGGCCGTCTTGAACCAGTCGTAGCCGTAGTTGAAATACATGTTGGGATTGTAGGGGCGCAACGGCGACGGCCCGACGTAGAGATCCCAGTCCAGCTCCGGCGGCGGCGCGGTGTCGGCCGGCGAACCTGGTCCGGGCCAGTAGTTTTCGTAATCCCAGACGCGCACTTCGGAGATCTCTCCGAGTTTGCCGGCCCGGATGAGCTCGACGGCCTGCTGGTAATGTTGCTGGCTGCGCTGCTGTGTGCCCACCTGCACGATACGGTTGGACTTGCGCCAGGCATCGATGACGAAGGGGCCTTCGCCGATGGAGTTGCCGAGCGGCTTCTCCAGGTACACGTCCTTGCCGGCCCGGCAGGCATCGATGGTTTGCAGCGCATGCCAGTGCTGGTTGGTGGCGATGACTACCGCGTCCACGTCTTTGGACTCCAGCAGCTGGCGATAGTCGTGGAACGCGGCGACGCGCGCGCCACCGGCGAGTGCGCGGCCCTGCTCCAGGTATTTCGAATTCACGTCACAGACGGCCGTGAAGCGGACGCCGGGGTATTTCAGAAACCCTGGGATGTGAACGCCGCGCCCGCGCGCGCCGCATCCGATGAGTCCGAGATTGATGGTGTCACTGGGCGCCGCCGCGGCGGCACTGGAGGCATAGAGAAAATGCCGTCTGGTCATAGCCGGATCCTCCAACGACTTTCACGCTTCCCCATAAACGTACACGAGTTTCCGCTCCAGTGCAGCGTCCCGGGCAGGAGGGTCTTCCCCAGCCACGCTACTTCGCTTGAGTTGGGTGCGCCAAGTGCAGCGGCTTGAAGATGGGCAGGCCGTGAGTGTTACCGCTGTTGAGCCTGGAGGTCTGTGTCACGCACAGTTCGCTGCAAGCCCATCCGCACGACCGGATGTTTTCGGAAGACCGATGGCGACCGGCATCTGTCCCATGGCTGTGGCCGCCGCCGGGTCGTCTGATCGAATCCGCGATTTGCCTGGGTGGGTTTCCACCGCGCAACTCGCCGATTGAGCTGTTGCCTCGGACTTTTCCGCCTCAGCTTCCGGCCGTGCATCTTCCACCGGCAGCGGCGTTCCGGGCCGGATACACTCATTTTTTAGCGATTTGTGCCGGCGCTCGATTTTTCCGTTCGATTGCGGATAAAGCGGCGAAGTCCGGACGTGGGTCATGCCCGAGATCCGGATGAGCTCCTTGATGTCCTTGGCGATGAACTGCGGGCCGGTGGCGGAGATAATTCGTGGCCGCGCTTCTGGATACTTTTCTTTGGCTCCTTGCATGATGATCTCGATGCCGGCCTCCATCATCTTCTCCCGCAGATCCCAGTGGACAATGTAGCGGCTGAAGCCGTCCAGGATACTGCAGAGGTAATGCTGGTTAATGCCTAGGTTCAACGCCGCGCCCGCGCGCGCCGCATCCGATGAGTCCGAGATTGATGGTGTCACTAGGCGCCGCCGCGGCGGCACTGGAGTACCGCTCCGTGCCAACAGAGTTGAGACAGTTCCGGTTTGCCTAACTAGTATTACTACGTTATGTATTTACGGACCGCTGCGAGGGCGCCGGACCTCGGAGCCACGATAGGTGTTCGGCTGCACCTTCCGCATCTTCGTCACCAGCCGTAGTGATGCACCGGCGGAGATCCGGCGGGATTACAGCCCGCGCGCCGACATGGAGAAACGAATCGGTGGATTGAAACACGACTTGGGCGCGGAGCACTTCTGCCTCAAGCAGGTTCATGCCACCGAGGCGATCTTCCGAGCGGGGCTGTTGCTGTTCAGTCTGTTGGCGGAGTTCCAACGCGCCGCCGGCTTGCCCAGCTATCGGGAGCCTGCCACAGTCCGCACACAGTCTCTGACATGCGGTGCGATCCTGGGTCGCCCGGCACGCCGCCTCGTCGTCCACATGGGCCAAAGCTGGGGTGGATTGAAAACCAGAAACCGGCTGCTTGCCAGTATCTTGCAGTGGCAAATCCCAACTTCGCCGAACTGGACTCCAGCCATGAAATGCTGACCACCGCACGGCTCGGTCTCCCGTTGCCGAACGCGTCGACTCGCTGTCAGTGGAGGTCAACTTCGGAATTCAGGATTACTCCGGGATGGTTACCGCAATGGTTACTTGGAGAGCTCGCGAAGCGATTTCTTCATGCTGTGCTCCACTTCCTTGGCGCCGGGCGGGGGTATGAACTTCGACCCATCGACCGCGCCGGAGGAGAACGACGTCAGTTCGGTGGTAATCTCCATCAGCGCGCCGGGGGCGGCCGCTTTGGCGGGGGCAGCGGCGGGTTGCGCCTGTTCGGGCTGAGCCGCCGGGGCCTCTTCCTTGGGCGGCGCCTTCTTCTTGCGGCCGAAGCCACCGAGGCCGCCCAGGACGGCACCGGCAGCGCCGCCGAGGGCTCCGCCCACGGCGCGGCCGCCCTGATTGCCCGATTCCTGTTGGGCCGCCTCACCACCGCTGGGCGGCGGGGCGCCGCCTGTATCCGGCATGTCGCCGCCCATACCGGCACCGGTCATCCGCATGATGGTCATCACCGGGACGCCCTCAAGCTTGGACGATTCGGCGGCGAGTTTGGCCATCCCCTGACTCATGCCCGGCTGCATGGCGGCCATGCGGCCCATGCGCATGCTCTCCTGGCTGAAGCCGATCTTCTCAGCCATCCGGATGTGGAACTTGCGGACCTGGTCGTAACCGGCGACCGAGGGGGCGAGCCAGAGTTCGGTGTTCATGTCCATCTTGCCCACCTGCTCGGGGTGCTTGGGGTCCTTCATCGCCATCGACATGAGGAGTTGGACCTCGCGGGCGTTGAAGCCGCCGATGTTCTTTTTCGCGCCGGTCTCCTTGATATCGACGGTGAACTCGGCGCTGGCCTCGCCCTGCTTCATCTGCTTGGCCATCTTCTTCTGCATGGCCTCCATGGCCAGCTTGAAATCAGCAAAGGTGATGACGCCGTAGGTGTTCTTCTCGAGGTCGATCTCGGTCATGGTTTCCCTGTCCAGATCGATGACGCTGATCGTCCGGGCATTGACAGTCGCCATCTGATTGCCGCGGATGAGGTTGGTGCTCACCTGGGGCTCCAGGGCCTTGCCACCGCCTGGGATCATTCGCATCATTCGCAGCATGGAACCGCCTGTGATCCTGGTGGTTTGCTCATAGGTGAAGTCGGCGAATGCCGGCGCGACGGCCAGCGCTAAGGCCACGGCGAAGCACGCCGCGGAACGGATGGTAGGAATTCCTCTCATGGCTATGAGGGTAGTGGAAAGTGGGGTGCTATACAATAGCCTTCACTGGAGCAATCGTGGCAGAACAACTGAGTATCCGACCTTCGATGCGCCGCGCCAAGTTCTCACTGGTAGTCTGTGTGCTATTTCTAGCGCTGGTGATCTGGTGCAAGGCGTCGCTATTTCCGCAAGCCGCCTGGTGGTTTGTGCTGGTGGGTGTGTTGCCGTTTGCAGCGCCGATGCTGGCGTTTGTGGACGCCGTCCGGACGAAGCTATGGCTGGATGATGGGCTTGTCCGGTGCCGGCATGGATTTCTGGTCCAGACGACCCGCGCCATGGAGTTGAGCAAGATCCAGGATGTGCGTGTGGAGCGGACGTTGACGCAGCGGATGTGGGGCGTGGGGACGCTGGTGCTGGAGTCCGCCGGGGAGTCGAGCCGGCTGGTGGTGGTGGACATCGACAATCCGCAAGGGACGGCCGCTGCGATTCTGCGGGCGGCGCGGACGGAAGGGACATCGAAGGACCATGTCTGAGTTTCTGAACGGCAAGGTCGCGGTGGTGACGGGCGCCTCGCGCGGATTGGGGCGGGCCATGGCCGAGGCGCTGGCGGAGGCCGGGGTGCGCGTGGCGCTGGTGGGCCGCGACGTGGTGAAACTGGACGAGGCGGCGCGCGCCTGCGGGGACGGCGCGGCGATCTTCCCGTGCGACGTGACCAGTGAGGATGACGTCGCCCATCTGGAGGCGCAAGTGGCCGAGTCTCTGGGGCAGGTGCAGATCCTGATCAACAACGCCGGCGTGAATCTGCGCAAACCGATGACGGAGTTCACGCTGGAGGAGTGGCGCTGGGTGATGGATACAAACCTGACGAGCGCGTTTCTCTGTGCACGGGCATTCGTGCCGCACATGAAAGGGACCGGTTATGGGCGGGTGATCAACATGACGTCCACGATGAGCCATGTCTCGCTGCCTGGGCGGAGCGCCTACTCGGCGTCCAAGACCGGCCTGTTGGGATTGACGCGGGCGCTGGCGTTGGAACTCGCCGCTGACGGGATCACCGTGAACGGGATTAGCCCCGGGCCGTTTGCCACCGAGATGAACACACCGCTGATCTCGGATCCGGAGGCGAATGCGGCGTTCCTCGCCAAGGTGCCGCTGGGCGTGTGGGGCCAGCCGAAGGACATCGGCGCGCTGGCGGTGTACCTCTGCGGGGCTGAGGCGTCGTTCATCACGGGCACCGACATCTCAATCAACGGCGGATGGCTGGCACAATGAGGCGGAGGGCGTTTCTGGCTTTGGCGCTGGCGGGTTGCCAGCGGTCGCGGCGGCGGAGAATCGCCGTGATTCCGAAGTCGACGTCGCACCTGTTTTGGGTTTCGGTGGAGGCAGGGGCGAAGGCCGCCGGACAGAAGTTCGACGTAGAGATCCTATGGAACGGGCCGTCGTCGGAGACCGACTTCAACCGGCAGATTCAAATCATCGATTCGATGACGGCACAGCGCGTGGACGGGATCGCGGTGGCGGTCAGCGAACGGCAGGCGCTGGTGGGCGCGGTAGACCGGGCCGTGGCGGCGGGGATCCCGGTGACGGTGTTTGATTCCGGACTGGACTCGGCGAACTACATGTCCTACGTAGGCACAGACAACGTGTTGGCCGGGCGGCTGGGGGCGCGGCAACTCGCCGGCGCGATTGGCGGCAAGGGCAAGGTGGCGGTGATCCTGCACGCGCCGGGGGCGTTGGGGACAATGGATCGCGAGACGGGATTCCGGGAGGCGCTGCGGCAGGAGTTTCCGGGGATCCAGATTGTGGCCGAGCAGTTCGGGATGTCGGACCGGGCAAAGGCGCGGGCGACGGCTGAGAATATCCTGGCCGCGCACCCGGACGTGGCGGGGCTGTTCACGTCCACTGAGCCGAGTTGCACGGGCACGTTGCTGGCGCTGAAGGGGCGGGGACTGGCGGGCCAGGTGAAGGTGGTCACCGTGGATACCAGCGACAATCTGGTGGAGGAGATGCGGGCCGGCAACCTCTACGCGATGGTGGCGCAGGATCCGCACGGGATGGCGTTTCAGGCGGTGAAGACGCTGGTGGACAAGTTGAACGGGCAGACGCCGCCGAAGAAGATCGAAATGCAGCCGCGCGTGATCCTGGCCGCGGATCTGGACCGGCCGGATGTGCAGCAGTTGCTGAAGCCGGATCTTTCCAAGCTGCGGTAGACTCTGAACTTCATGACGCGCACTCAGGACACTCAGTTTTTTGGACATCCGGCAGGGCTCTCCACGTTGTTCTTCACGGAGCTGTGGGAGCGGTTCGGGTACTACGGCATGAGGGCGCTGCTGGTGCTGTTCATGACGGCTTCCGCATCGTCTGGGGGGCTGGGGTTCGACGTCACCAAGGCGTTCGCCATCTATGGGCTCTACACGGCGAGCGTGTACATGATGAGTCTGCCGGGCGGATGGATTGCGGACCGAATTCTAGGTCAGCAGAAAGCCGTGCTGTATGGCGGTGTGCTGATCGCCATCGGGTATCTGATGCTGGCGCTGACTGAGGAGTGGACGTTTTTCCTCGGCATGGGGATCGTTGTGCTGGGCACCGGGCTGCTGAAGCCGAATATCTCGACGATTGTTGGGCAGATCTATGCGCCGGGCGATCCGCGGCGGGAGTCGGGATTCTCGATCTTCTACATGGGGATCAACATCGGCTCCACGGTGGCGCCGCTGGCGTGCGGCTGGGTGGGCGAGAGGATCAACTGGCATTGGGGATTCGGGTTGGCGGGGATCGGCATGGTGTTCGGTGTGATCACCTACTGGTTTGGGCTGAAGAGGCTCAATGAGGCCGGGTTGCGGCCGGTGACGCCGCCGACGCCTGAGACCGGTGTGCAGTGGCGGCGGAGTTTCCGGAACGCGGTGGGCGCGGTGCTGGCGGCGGCGGCTGTGCTGGCGGGGCTGCATTTGAGCGGGGTGATGGTGTTGAGCGCGGAGCGGCTGGTCAACGGCGCGGGCTTCGTGCTGGTGGCGATCACGTTGGGCCTGTTCGGTTGGATGTTCCTGGGCGGCGGCTGGACCGGGGATGAGCGCAAGCGGCTGGCTGTGATCGCGGTGCTGTTTGCGGGCTCTGCTCTGTTCTGGGCGGCGTTTGAGCAGGCGGGCTCGTCGTTCAATCTATTCGCCAAGAACCACACGGACAACCTGCTGCTGGGTTTCGAGTTTCCGGCGAGCTGGTTCCAGTCTTTGAACGCGGGATTCATCATCTGCTTTGCGGCGGTGTTTGCGTGGATCTGGATCAGGATGGGCTCGCGGCAGCCTTCGTCAGTGATGAAATTCGCGCTGGCCATGCTGTGCGGCGCGCTGGGGTTTGTGGTGATGATGGGCGCGGCGCAGGCGGCCGGGGGGACGGGCCGTGTTAGCCCGCTGTGGCTGGTGGCGACCTACCTGCTGCACACGTGGGGCGAACTGTTGCTGAGCCCGGTGGGTCTGAGTGCGATGACGCGGCTGGCGCCGCAGCGCGTGGGCGGGCTGATGATGGGCGTGTGGTTCCTGTCTCTCTCGATGGGCAATTGGCTGGCCGGGCGGCTGGCGGCGTTTTACGGCAACATGCCGCCGTACGACCTGTTCCGCACGCTGGGCATCGTGACGCTGGTGGCGGCGGTGGTCCTGGCGCTGGTGGCGCGGCCGGTGTCGCGGATGATGAGGGACGTACAATAGAGCGATGGCAAAAGAACGGGCCAAATCGAACCAGGCGGCGGCCTTGGATGTGCCTTTTGAGCAATCGCTGGGCGAGTTGGAGGCGGTGGTGAAGCAGTTGGAAAGCACGGAGCTTCCACTGGAGAAGGCCCTGGAGCTTTTCGAGCGCGGGATGCATCTGAGCGAGGCCTGCCGCAAGCAACTGACCGAGGCTGAGACGCGGGTGGAGATCCTGATGAAGAAGGGCGACGAAGTTGAGGCGGAGCCGTTCTTACCAGAAACCGATGACCCTTTCTGAATTGAGCTTGAAAGACTACCTGACAGAGCAAACCAAGTTCGTGGATCAGGAGCTGGACCGGCTGATGCCGCGTGCCGGCACGCCGCCGGAGACAATCCACCAAGCCATGCGCTACTCGCTCTTTGCGGGCGGCAAGCGAATCCGGCCGGTGCTGTGTCTGGAAGCGGCGCGGGCGGTGACCGGTGGCGAGGTGGACGGTGCAGTGACGGCGGCTTGCACGCTGGAGATGATCCACACCTATTCACTGATCC
>JBBQLF010000020.1:0-17986 GCA_038327695.1 Bryobacterales bacterium | reverse complement strand
ATCAGGGCGGCGTCGCCGCGCTGGCGGACTGCGTCGAGGATGGGGCGGACGGTTTCCTCGGCCTGGCTCATACGGGCGGCGCGGCGCTTGAGGAGGCGGCCGGCGTCGGAACTTTCTACGATTCGCAGCATGGCGAGTCTCTCCTACATCACGATCTTGTTGAGCGGGTATTCGACGATGCCTTCCGCGCCGGCCTGCTTGAGGCGGGGGATGATGGTGCGCACGGTGGATTCGTCGAGGATGGTATTGAGGGCGAACCACTCGCCGTCGCTCAATGGGCTGATAGTGGGGTTTTTCAAAGCGGGCAGGACGGCGAGGACGGCCTGGAGGTTGGCCTTGTTGACGTTGAGCATGAGGCCGACTTTGCCGAGGGCGCTGATTGCACCATCGAGGAGCATCTTAATGTCTTCGAGCTTTTGGCGCTTCCAGGGGTCGGCCCAGGAGGCTTTGTTGGCGACGAGCTGGGTGTTGGATTCCATGACGGTTTCCATGATGCGGAGCTTGTTGGCGCGGAGGGAGGAGCCGGTTTCGGTGACCTCGACAATGGCGTCGGCGAGGATGGGCGGCTTGACTTCGGTGGCGCCCCAGGAGAACTCCACCTTGGCGGTGACGCCGTGCGAGGCGAAGTAGCGGCGGGTGGCGCCGACGAGCTCGGTGGCGATGATTTTGCCTTCAAGGTCGGCGACCGTTTGGAAGGGGGAGGAGTCCGGGACGGCGAGCACCCATCGGACCTTGCCGAAGCTCTGCTTGGCGTAGATGAGATCGGCGACGGTGACGACGTCGGACTCGTTTTCCAGCACCCAGTCACGGCCGGTGAGGCCGGCGTCGAGCACGCCGTCTTCGACGTAGCGGGCCATCTCCTGGGCGCGGATCAACATGCATTCGATGTCGGGGTCGTCGATGGCGGGGAAGTAGGAGCGGGAGGAGGTGGAGATGTTGAATCCGGCCTTGCGGAAGAGATCGACCGTAGCGTTTTCGAGCGAGCCTTTGGGAATGCCGAGTTTGAGTTTCATGGGTGATTAGTACGCGTTTTCTAGTACACGAGTGCCGGATCGTAGGTTTGGGGTTCGGTGACGCGCCAGACGCCGTCTTCGAGGGTGCGGAAGAAGCAACTCTGGTAGCCTTCGTGGCAGACGCCGGGGCCGACGGCTTCCACCTGGACGAGGACGCAATCGGAGTCGCAATCGGTCTGGATGGACTTGACGATGAGGCGGTGGCCGGAGGATTCGCCCTTCATCCAGAGCTTATTGCGGGAGCGGCTGTAGAAGGTGGTGAAGCCGGTCTGAACTGTTTTTTGGAAGGCCTCTTCGTTCATGAAGCCGACCATGAGGACGCGGCCGGTCTGGTGGTGCTGGACGACGGCCGGGATCATCCCGCCGGTCTTGGCAAAATCGAGTTCCATCTTGCTCCTTCAAACGAAAAGCCCGCCGGTTTGGGACCGGCGGGCGTTGCTGGAAATCTGTTTGGTGCCGCGCACTCAGAACAGGCTCCGCCCGCCCACGCCATGATCGTGGTGGTGAAGACGGACGATGTTCCGGACGGGCAGCATGAACCTGTAGTTTAGCGCAGGGGGGAGGGTGGCGGCAAGCGTATGACGATTTGTGATCGATGGAGGAATCCGGTAATACTTTGGTGGAGGGCCATATGGCGTCCATTGTTTCACCCAAGTATCAGATTGTTATCCCGAAGCAGATACGAGAGGAGATGGACATCGAACCCGGGCAACGCTGGGAGTTTATCCGGTCGCAGGACTGTCTTCGGCTGGTGCGAGTGATGACGCCGGACGAGGCGTTTGGGTCACTGCGCGGCACACCCAGTGATTTCCACCGCGAGGAGGAATGGGCAGATGAAGACCGTCATCGACTCCTCGGCGTGGATTGAGTTCTTTCTGGGCACGCCGGCGGCCAAGCCAATCCGTGATTTGCTGAAGAACCCGGCGAATGTGGTGGTGCCTTCGGTGGTCGTTCTGGAAGTGGCGAAGTGGGTGCGGCGGCATCATGGGGATGTTGAGGCGGCCAAGCGCGTGGTGGTGATGAAGCAGGGCATGGTGGCGGATCTGACGGCAGAGCTTGCGATGAAGGCCGTCGAGGCCGGGGTGGCGCACCGCCTTGCCACCGCCGCCAGCATTATCTATGCGACGGCCGTTGAGCAGAAGGCGGCGCTGTGGACTTTTGACGCGCACTTTGAGGGGTTGCCGGGGGTGCGGTACTTCGGTAAGACGGCGAGTTAGGGGTGTGACCAGCCGCGTATGACGATATAGTGATCGATCGGCCTGCGGTGGTATTGTCGAATTGGAGGGCGCTATGGCAGTTACCGTCTCACCGAAGTTTCAGATTGTGATCCCAAAGAAGATCCGGGACGAATTCAAGATCAAGCCGGGCCAGAAGTGGGAGTTTGTCCAGATTGGCGACGGGCTGAGGCTGGTTCCCGTTCTGGACCTGCAGGGTGTGCAGAAACTGTTCAAGGGCAAGAACCTGAAGAACGACTTTTCCCGCGTGGACGAGTGGGCCGATGAGCATCGTCGTTGATTCCTCAGTTTGGATCGAGGTATTCATCCAGGCCCCGGGCTGGCGCCGGTTCTCGCCGTACCTGGCAAGGACTGGTGAGTTGCTGATTCCATCGGTGGTGATCGCGGAAGTGGGCAGGTGGTTTCTGCGACAGCAGGGCGCCGGACCAGCGGGAAAGGTGGTAGCTCATCTGCTGCGGCACGAGGTGGTGGCGCTGGATGCGGAACTTGCGGTGATGGCGGCACGGGTGGGCGTGGAGCATCGCCTGAGCCTGGGTGACAGCATTATCTACGCCACGGCCGCGCAGTTCAGTAGCGAACTGATTACGATGGACGCGCACTTTGAGGGGTTGCCGGGGGTGCGGTACTTCGGTAAGGCGGGTACGAGTTAGGCGAGGGCTTGCTGGACGTCGGCGATGATGTCATCGAGGGCTTCGATGCCGACGGAGAAGCGGACCAGGTTTTCGCGGAGGCCCATGCGCTCCTTTTGTTTGGGGGGGACGTCGCGGTGGCTGGCGATCCAGGGGTGGAGCACCATGGTGTGGACGTCGCCGAGGGAGGTGGCCTTCACCACCATTTGCAGGCGATCGAGGAAGGAGAAGACTTCAGCCTTGGCCGCGCCCTTGAGTTCGAAGCTGACCATGCCGCCGTAGAGGCCGTCGGGCATCATCCGGGCGATCACGGCGGCGTCGGGGTGTTGGGGATCATCAGGGTAGAAGACGCGCTCGACGCCGGGTTGCTGGCGGAGCCAGGCGGCGAAGCCCTGGGCGTTGCGGCACTGGCGCTCCATGCGGAGGGGGAAGGTCTTGATGCCACGCATGGTGAGGAAGCACTCCATGGGGCCGAGGATGGGGCCGGCGATGCGGGAGAGGCGGCGGATGGTTTCGAAGTGCTGTTCGTCGCTGACGATGAGGCCGCCCATGGTGTCGCCGTGGCCGCCGAGGTACTTGGTGGAGCTGTGGACGACGATGTGGGCACCGAGCTCCAGGGGGCGGACAAGGAGCGGGGAGGCGAAGGTGTTGTCCACCATCAGGGCGGCGCCGTGGGCGCGGCAGAGCTGGGCCAGGGCGGGGATATCGCCGACACGGAGCAGGGGATTGGAGATGGTCTCCATGAGGAGGACGCCGAACTTGTCCGCAGCCTTCTCCGCGGCCAGGTTTTGCGCGACCGCAGCCAAATCATTTGTATCAACAAATGTTGTTTCTACGCCGAACGGGCCCATGACATCCATGAGGAGCTTGATGGTGGCGCCGTAGATATCGCGGGCGCAGAGGACGCGCTTGGGCCGGTCTATGAGGGCGGCGGTGAGGGCGTGCTGGAGGGCCACCATGCCGGAGGCGCAGGCGAGCGACCCGTGGCCGTTCTCCAGCGCGGTGATCTGCGCTTCCAGGGCCTCGTTGGTGGGATTGGCGTAGCGGGAGTAGGCGAAACCCTTTTCTTCCGCGCCGAAGATGCGGTCCTGTTCGGCCTGATCGGAGCAGATCCAACTGGCAGCGAAATGGACGGGCGTGGAGACGGGGATCTGGGACTGCGCGGGCTTGCGATCTCCGGCGTGGACGGCTTTGGTTTGAATCTTCAAGGGGCTACTTCCTCTTCCAGCGGACACCGTCCTTGGTGTCTTCGAGCATGACACCTTTCTCGACGAGCTCATTGCGAATGGCGTCGGCGCGGGCGAAATCGCGGGTCTTTTTGGCCTTGGTGCGCTCGGCGATGAGCGAGTCAATCTCGGCGTCGGTGAGGGCGCCCTCTTTTTGGGATGGCGTGAGGACGTCGAAGATGGCGTCGAACGCGGCAAGGAGCGAGAGCGCCGCGGCGACGTTGCCGGCGCGGAACTCGCCGCCGTCCATGGCGGAGTTGACCTCGCGGATGTATTCGAAGATGGCGGCGAGGGCGTCGGCGGTGTTGAGATCGTCGTCGAGGCCGTTGTGGAAGGCCTGCAGGGCCTGTGCGGTGCGGGCCTCGATTTGTTCATTGAGGCCGGCGGCGAGCTTGTCGTTCCTGAGGCGCAGCTCAAAGTTGCGGAGGCGGTCTATGGAGGTGGAGGCTGCTTTGAGGCCGTCAAAGGTGAAGTTCAACTGCTTGCGGTACTGCGAGGAGGCGAGGAGGTAGCGGATGGACTCGGGCGAATAGCCTCGCTCCAGGATGTCGCGCAGGGTGAAGAAATTGCCGAGCGATTTCGACATCTTCTGGCCTTCCACCATGAGGTGTTCAGCGTGGATCCAGTAGCGGACGAACGGTTTGCCGGTGAGCGCCTCAGACTGGGCGATTTCGTTTTCATGATGGGGGAAGACCAGATCGACGCCGCCGGTGTGGATGTCGATGGTTTCGCCGAGATACTTCATGGCCATGACGGAGCATTCGATGTGCCAGCCGGGGCGGCCGGCGCCCATGGGGGCCTCCCAGGCGGGCTCGCCGGGCTTCTGGGATTTCCAGAGGACGAAATCGCGGGCGTCGTCCTTTTCGTATTCATCCACCTCGACGCGAGCGCCGGCGATGTTGCCGCTGAAGTTGGTGTGGGAGAGCTTGCCGTAGGCGGGGAAGGTTCCGATTTTGAAATACGTGGAGCCGTCGCTGACGTAGGTATGTTCGGAGGCGGTGAGCCTGCCGATGGCGGCGACCATATCAGGGATGTGCTCGGTGGCGAAGACGACACGCTCCGGACGCTGGAGGCGCAGGACGGCGGAATCATCGAGAAACGCCTTGGTGTATTGGGCGGTGTACTCGTTGATGGTCTGGCCGGCGGCCATAGAGTTGCGGATGATCTTGTCTTCCACGTCGGTGATGTT
Source organism: Bryobacterales bacterium (assembly GCA_038327695.1). GTDB lineage: Bacteria > Acidobacteriota > Terriglobia > Bryobacterales > Bryobacteraceae > Paludibaculum. Next base: position 12,694 of record JBBQLF010000020.1, on the reverse strand, counting down.
CATGACGTGGTCCATGGTGTAGCCGCGGGCCAGCAGCGTGCGCCGCAGGATGTCCTGGAAGGTGAACGTCCGGAAGTTGCCGATGTGGACGTAGTGGTAGACGGTGGGGCCGCACGTATACATGCGGACGGTGTTGCCGTTGAGGGGATGGAACTCTTCAAGTTCCTGGGTGAGAGTGTTGTAAAGCCGCAGTGCCATGGGGAGAGTTAAACTATCAGTTTACCCCTTGCCGACACTTCCATTCGAAATTCAGGCGGTCTGCCCGCAGACGGGCGCTCGTGCGGGCCTCCTCCACACCGCGCACGGAACGATTGAAACCCCCGTTTTTATGCCGGTTGGCACGCAGGCGACGGTAAAGGGGCTGACGCAGAAGCAACTGCAGGAGGAGTTGGACCCGAAGATTATCCTGGCGAACACGTACCATCTGTTTCTGCGGCCGGGCCACGAACTGATTGAGAAGTTCGGCGGCATCCACGGCTTCATGCAGTGGCCGCGGGCGATTCTGACGGACTCCGGCGGGTTCCAGGTCTGGTCCTTGAGCAAGCTGCGGAAGCTGAAGGAAGAGGGTGTGGTGTTCCAATCGCACCTGAACGGCGACAAGCATCTGTTTACGCCGGAATCGACCGTGGACGTGCAACTGGCGCTGGGTAGCGACATTCTGATGATGCTGGACGAATGCACGGATTACCCCGCCACGCCCAAGGCGGCGCGGAAGTCGATGGACCTGACGGTGCGGTGGGCGGCTCGTGGGATGGCACACTACCGGGAGCGGATGAAAGGGAGGGAGCGGGCGCAGACGCTGTTTCCGATTGTGCAGGGCTCCATGTATGCGGAGTTGCGGCGGGAGTGCGCGGCGCGCCTGGTGGAACTGGACGCGGAGGGCTATGCGATTGGAGGGTTGAGCGTGGGGGAGCCGCGGGAGTTGAGCCTGGAGATGACGGACGTAACCGTGCCGCTGCTGCCGGCGGCCCGGCCGCGGTATGTCATGGGCGTGGGGCTGCCGGCGGAGTTGCCGGAGTATGTGGCGCGCGGTGTTGACATGATGGACTGCGTGATGCCGACGCGAAACGCGCGGAATGGGTGCCTGTTTACGAGTGAGGGACGCGTCATTATCAAGCAGGCGCGGTACCGGGACGACGCTGGGCCGGTGGACGAGAACTGCGCGTGTTACACATGCAAGACGTTCTCCCGTGCCTATCTTCGCCATTTGTTCCAGGCAGGCGAGATGTTGTATAGTACCCTGGCGACGATCCACAACCTGCGGCATTACCTTGACATCATGCGCCGCATGCGAGAGGCTATTCTACTTGGGACCTTCCCTCAGTTTTTGAAGACCGCGCGGTCGTTTGCCTCTGGTACGGATTCAACCCTGATAGGCTAGATGTGAGGCAGATGCTGCGCGTCGCAAGCAAATATTAGCCCCGTCAGAACAGGTGACACCGGTTTGGCCATGAATCTCTTACTTTTTCAAATGCCGGCATTGCCGAGCGCGCTGGTGCAGTTTCTTCCGATAATCCTGATTTTCGCCATCTTCTACTTCCTGCTGTTCATGCCGATGCAGAAGCAGAAGAAGCAGCAAGCGAAGATGCTATCAGAACTCAAGAGCGGTGACGAGGTCATCACCAACGGCGGTATCATCGGTACGATCGTGGCGGTACAGCCGGACGATACGCTGGTGTTGCGCGTGAAGCCCGACAACACAAAACTTCAGTTTGCCCGTGGCTCGGTAGCCAGCATGGTGAACGCGGAGAAGAAGTCTTAACCCCAAGCGGAAAGTAACAACCATGCAGAATCTCAAGTGGAAAGCTGTCCTGATTGTGGCTACGGTGCTGATCTGCCTGTACGGCATGATTGGTATCCCAAAGTCGATGGATGAACTGACAGCGAACTGGAACAACAATATCCGGCTCGGCCTGGATTTGAAGGGCGGGTCGCTCCTGGTGCTGCAGGTGCAGGTGCAGGACGCCTTCAAGGCTGAGGCGATTACGGTCATCGCGCGGCTGAAGGAAGAGATGGCCAAGCAGGCGATCCCATTTGGTGGGATGGACAACAGCGAGCCGAAGACGTTGGCCGAGGCCGAGAAGATCGAGATCTCGGTGAAGGGCGTGCCGCTGGATAAGACGGCGGCGTTCCGGGCGCTGGTGAACGAGAACCTGGGCAGCTGGGTGTTGACCCCGCTGAATTCCACCGACTACCGGCTGACGATGAAGCCGACAGAAGCGATGACGCTGAAGAAGGATGTGGTGTCGCGCTCGATGACAACCATCGAGAGCCGCATCAACGGACTTGGGTTGGCGGAAAGCAGCGTACAAGCGAGGGGCGGTGCCGACTCGGATTCCGAGATTCTGGTGTCGCTGCCCGGGCTGGACGATCCGGCGCGCGTGAAATCCATTCTGCAGACAGCGGCGATGTTGGAGCTGTACGAGGTGAAGGACGGGCCGTTCGCCAGGATGGAAGACGCGATGGCGAAGACCGGTGGGGTGCTGCCGTTGAACACCAAGCTGCTGAAGTCCCAGCCGGCCGCAGGGCGGGAGCAGAACGAAGGCTGGTACCTGGTGGCGCGAACGCCGGTGATTACCGGCCGCGATCTGCGGGACTCTAAGCCGGCGCAGGACGAGTTCGGCAAGTGGGAAACCAGCTTCATCCTTTCACAGGAAGCGAAGGGCCGGTTTGGGAAGTTCACGGAAGCCAATGTCGGCCAGCGGCTGGCGATTGTGCTGGACAACCAGGTGAAGAGCGCTCCGACGATCCAGAGCCGGATTGAGGATTCGGGCAGAATTACGGGTGCGAACTCGAACCAGGACGCCAGCGATCTGGCCCTGGTTCTGCGAGCCGGGTCGCTGCCGGCGGGGATCGTCTATCTGCAAGAGCAAACGGTAGGGCCTTCGCTGGGCGCCGACTCGATCCACCAGGGGCTAATCGCCGGCTTGGTCGGCTTGGTCGTGGTAATTGTGATCATGCTACTGTATTACGCGATGAGCGGCGTAAACGCGACGGTGGCGTTGTTGCTGAACGCGATCATCCTCATCGGCGCGCTGGCCTATCTGAAGGCGGTGCTGACGCTGCCCGGCATCGCCGGGATCATCTTGTTGATCGGCATGGCGGTAGACTCCAACGTGCTGATCTTTGAGCGGATTCGCGAAGAAATCCGGGCTGGCAAGGCGACCATGGCCGCAATCGATACCGGGTTTGCCAAGGCGTTCCTCACCATCATCGATACGCACGTGGCAACGGTGGTGAGCTGCGCATTTCTGTTCATGTTCGGAACGCCGGCGGTGCGCGGTTTCGCCGTGACGCTGGTGATCGGTCTGGTGGCTAACGTGTTCACCAGCGTGTTTGTGTCCCGCGCCTTGTTCCAGTTCGAAATGGCAGGCAAGGGGTCGAACGCGAAGTTGAGCATTGGAATCTAACAGGACACGGAACAGACCATGGAGCTATTCAAAAACACAAAAATCGATTTTCTCGGCAAGCAGAGACTCTTTATCGGGGCCTCGCTGGTGCTGACGGCGATCGGTCTGGCAAGCTGGATCGGCAAGGGTGGGCTCAAATACGGTATCGACTTCACTGGCGGATCCAACCTAACGGTAAAATTCGCATCGGCGCCGCCGGTGGACAAGATCCGGACGCTTGTGTCGGCCAAGTTGGGCGGCGAGATTTCGGTGCAGGAGATTCCAGGCCAGAACTCCGTAATCATCGGCACGCCGATGAAAGACGAACTGCAACTGACGGCGGAGCGCAAGACACTCAGCGATATCCTGGCCACCAATTTCGGCCAGGTGACGGGTCAGTTGGACTTTAACAACGCGAGCGAGCAAACGCTGGCGGACAGATTGCGCGACCCCTTGCAGCAGGCCGGCGCTGCGCTGAACGAGCAGCAGTTGCGGGATTTGGCCAAGGCTGCGATGACATTCAAGAACACGCCGCCTCGCTCGGGTATCATCACGAGTTTCGACCAGTTGAATGGCGTGGCTGGAGTGACGCCGAAAGTGATTGACGTGTTGAAACAGCAGTGCTACACCTCGTCGTTCTCGGTGATCGGGGCGGAGGTGGTGGGCCCAAAGATCGGGGCCGAACTGCGAAGCAAGGCGATCCTGGCGACGCTTTACTCGCTGGCCGGAATGTTGGTATACCTGTGGTTCCGGTTCGAGTTCATTTACGGACTGGCGGCCGTGATCGCCGTGTTCCACGATGTGATCATCACGCTGGGGCTGTTCTCGCTGTTCGGCAAGGAGATCTCGCTGAACGTGGTGGCGGCTCTTCTGACGCTGGTTGGATATTCGATGAACGACACCATCGTGGTTTTTGATAGAATTCGCGAGAACCTCAAGTTATCGCGGAGGGAGCTGAACGTTCAAGTCGTCAATGACAGCGTCAACCAGACGTTGAGCAGGACGATCATGGTTTCCGGGTTGACGTTCGTCTCGGCGGTGTCGCTGCTGATCTTCGGCGGGCCGGTACTGAACGGTTTTGCTTTTGCGCTGGTTGCGGGTATCATCGTGGGTACCTATTCGTCGATTTTTGTGGCGAGTCCGATTCTTGTGTTCTGGCACAACTTCAACCAGCGCAGGAAGCGGACTCCGGCCGTTGCCGGCAAATGAGGGGCATCGGGCCGTTGAGGATCCAGGCAGCGGAAGGTTTAGCTGAAAAAAAGACCATAAGAGCGGCAATGCCGGGAACCGGCGTGAAGCTCCGGTGTCAATAAAGGTGAGAACGGTCTCCAGGTAGTCTGGAGACCGGGATCCAAGGAGAGGATAGCTCATGTTTGAACAATCGTTCGTGGACGGTAGTGCCAAGACCAACAAGAGTTGGACGATGATCATCTCCACGCTATTTCAGTTTGGACTGGTGGTGGCCGGCGTCATCGTTCCCCTGTTAAACCCCGAGCTTCTCCCTAAGACCGCGCTGAGTGCCATGCTGGTGGCCCCGCCTCCGCCTCCGCCTCCGCCTCCGCCTCCGCCTCCGCAGGCGGAAGTGATCAAGGTGATCAAGGTGGTGCCCAAGCAGTTCGACGGTTCCCGTCTGATGGCGCCCAAGCAGGTTCCGAAGGAAATTGCGATGATCAAGGAAGATGAACTCCCGTCGGCGAGCGTCGGCGTCCCTGGCGGCGTCCCTGGCGGCGTCCCCGGTGGAACGCCCGGCGGCGTCATCGGTGGTCTCATTGGTGGTGTGGCCGCAGCGGCCCCGCCGCCCCCTCCTCCGGTTAAGCAGGAAGTGAAAGCAGCCCCGAAACGCATCACTGTGGGTGGCAACGTTCAACAGGCGATGCTGCTCAGTCAGCCGAGGCCGGCGTACCCCCCGTTGGCTAAGCAGGCGCGCATTTCAGGCACAGTTCGTTTTACGGCAATCATCGGACGCGATGGAACGATCCAGAATCTCACTCTGGTATCGGGCCACCCGCTGCTGGTGCAGTCGGCCACCGACGCGGTGAAGCAGTGGCGCTACAAGCCCACGTTGCTGAACGGCGAACCGGTGGAGGTAGTCACCCAGATCGACGTGAACTTCACGTTGAACCAGTAGGCAATAGTCAGACTCGTTTAGATTAAATCAACTCGCAGGAGAAAAGAGAAGATGCTTCTTCAGTTGCAAGTATGGGCGTTCCTGCTCTTGCAGGAATCCGGTGCCGTGGGCTTCGACCTCCGGTCGATGTGGACCCAGATGGGCTGGATGGCGAAAGCCGTCGTTATCGCCCTGTTCATCATGTCTGCCTGGTCGATTGGCGTCATGATTGACCGTCTTATCGTTTACAACGCCGCACGCAAACAGTCGCGCCTGTTTGCCCCCGCAGTCGCCGGCGCGTTGCGCGAAGGCAAGCTCGATGAAGCGATCAAGATCGCTGACCGTTACAAGAAATCCCACTTGGCCAAGGTAGTTGTGGCCGGCCTGCAGGAGTTCCGAGCTCACCAGCAGAGCGCCGAGATCCCCGGCGAGTTAGTGGAAAGTTCAAAGAGGGCGCTCGAGCGCGCCGAGGCGATTGTGCACTCCGAGTTGGAGCGCGGCATCAGCGGCCTGGCGACAATCGGTTCAACGGCGCCGTTCGTCGGCCTGTTCGGAACCGTGGTCGGCATCATCAACGCGTTCAAAGGCATTGCGACTGAGAAGTCGACCGGCCTGGGCGCGGTGGCGGGCGGTATTTCGGAAGCGCTGGTTGCGACCGCTATTGGTCTGTTTGTGGCAATTCCGGCCGTCTGGATGTTCAACTACTTCAACACCCGTCTGAAGTCATTTGACGTCGAGATGAACAACTCCAGTTCCGAATTGATTGACTACTTCCTGAAGCGGTCCCAGAAGGGCGCGGCGAAGTAGCGCTTCGCATTTCCTGTCTGTTGACTGACTGGCGAGTTGATGGAGTCTGGCCGGAGGCCGCCGCACAGGCGGTCTTCGGCCGGAGTTCCAGCCTTTGAGCCGGCAGGAGATCTCAAGGAGAAAATCGATGGCCCAAAAAAAGAAAATGGCTGATAAGGGCACGATGGCGGACATCAACGTGACCCCCATGGTCGACGTGATGCTCGTGATGCTGATCATTTTCATGGTCATCACGCCGATGCTCTCCAAGGGCGTTAGCGTGGACCTTGCCCTGACTACCAATCCAGTTGCTCTAGCCAATGCCGACAAGGAAGACGCGGTGCTGGTGGCTGTCACCCGCGATGGCCGCGTATATCTTGGCTCGACGCAAATCCCCCCGGCCGAGCTTCCGGGCAAAGTGAAAGATTTGCTGACCGGACGCCTGGATAAGACCTGCTACGTGAAGTCAGACTCGCGGGCACGCTATGAGAAAGTCGTGGAAGTAGTGGATAATCTTCGGGCGGCCGGTGTGGACAATATCGGTTTGCTGACCGACTTGGACGCGAAGGCGAAGAAAGCAGCCGATGCCCCCGCGTTCACTCCCACGGCGGACACCAAGTAAGCCGAGTAAGTTAGGGTGAGCCGCGGGCGGTTCGAGCCGGCCGGATGCACCCACAGGGTGCGAATGCAAGAAGTTTAAAGGAGATCTCCCCATGAGCATGGCAGTTGGCGGAAACGAAGGCGGACCGCAGTCAGAAATCAACATGACTCCGCTGATCGACGTCCTTCTCGTACTCCTCATCATTTTCATGGTCATCACGCCACTCACGCCGAAGGGGTTGGAAGCACTGATTCCGCAGCCGCCTCCCAAGGATGCGCCCCCCCCGTCCGTGGACCGCACGGTGGTCATTATCATTAACAAAGACAAGTCTATGATGCTGAACACGGAGCCCATCACCGAGAGCCGCCTGCAGGGCCGGTTGATGGAAGTGTTCAAGACGCGTAACGAGCGAGTCTGCTTCGTCAAGGCGGACCCCGACCTCGAGTTCCAAACGGTTGCCCGGGCCATTGACATTGCCAAGGGAGCGCAGATGGACAAGGTAGGCCTGATGACGGCCAAGATGGAGGCTGGCGAATAGCCGGAGACAGCATGGCGATGACTCGTAAAGTACTCATTATCTGCACCGCGGCCGCGGCGCTTTTGCTGGCAGGATTGACGACCGGCTGTAAGAAGCTGGAAGCGCGCGACAATCTGAATAAGGGCGTACAAGCCTTCAAGGGCGCCAAGTATGGGGACGCCGTTGAGTTCTTCAAGAAGGCCGTCGAGTTGGATCCGACGTATCCGGCCGCGCGTCTGTACCTGGCCACGGCCTACATGAGCCAGTACATTCCGGGGGCAGATTCTCCGGAGAACAACGCGTTCGCCGAACAGGCCGCCACCAACTTCAAGCTGATTCTGGAGGCAGACCCGAAGAGTACGGCGGCGTTGAAGTCGCTCGCCTCACTGGCCTTCCAGCAGACGAGCGGAAAATCGTCTCTGACGGAAAAGATGAAGCAGTTTGACGTTGCGGCCGATTGGTACAAGAAACTGGCCGCGGTGGATCCTAACGAGAAGGAGGCCTTCTACTCGCTGGGTGTCGTGGCGTGGTCCAAGTTCTATCCCGCGTGGATGGAAGCGCGGACCAAGCTCGGGATGAAGCCGGAAACCCCTGGTCCAATCAAAGACAAGAAGGTGCGGGTGGAACTCCAGGACAAGTATTCAGCGATCATCTCCGAGGGCATCGAGAATCTGCAGAAGGCAATGGTGATCGACAAGGAGTATGACGACGCCATGGCATATCTGAACCTGCTGCATCGCGAAAGGGCCGATATAGCCGACACCGATGCTGGTTACGCGAAGGACACAGAGATCGCTGACCAGTGGATCTCCAAGGCGCTGGAGACCCGCAAGATCAAGTCTGAACGGGCAGCGTCGAAGACGGCTGGCATCACCCAGGAAGAGAAATAGTAGCACTTCGCCGCAACGGCGTATTCCGTTAGAATGAATGCGAGGGCGCACTTCCAAAAGGGGTGTCCCTCGCGTTTTTGTATCACCGTCCCATTCCCCATGGAAGACCTGTCCAGCCGCAGCGACGCCCAACCGGTTCCGCCTCCTGGCGTCACGGAGGAACTGGAGCACGCCTATGCGGAACTGGTGTCGGTGGTGCTGGCGAAGCGGCCCTCAGAAGACGCCTTACCGCTCAGGCGGGCGTTTGAATTCGGTTCCCTAAAGCACGCCCACCAGAAGAGGGATTCCGGCGAGCCATACATGCTACACCCGGTGGCGGTGACACTAATGCTCGCCGAGATGTCCATGGACATGGTTTGCCTGCAGACGGGACTGCTGCATGACACCATCGAGGACACCTCTGCGACGCCGGAGGAAATCCGCAAACTCTTCGGGCCTGAGGTGGAACGATGCGTGAACGGCGTCACGAAGCTCAGCAAGATTAACCTGCACAACCGCGAGGACCGGCAGGCTGAGAGCGTGCGCAAAATGCTGCTGGCGATGGTGGAGGATATCCGCGTCATCATCGTCAAGCTAGCCGACCGGCTGCATAACCTCAGGACGTTGGGTTCTCTTTCGCGGGCCCGCCAGGAACGCATCGCCATCGAAACGATCGAGCTGTACGCCCCCATCGCGCACCGCCTCGGCATGGGCAAGCTGCGAAGTGAACTGGAGGACCTGGGGTTCCAGTACCTGGATCCGCCGGCCTACCAGGAAGTGACTGATGCTATTGAGGTAAAGCGCCAGGCCAATGAGCGTGTGCTGGAGGAGATCCGCGAGACAATTCTCCGGAAACTCGCCGAAGAGCACATTCCGGTGCGTGTGCAGGGGCGTGTCAAGCGGCCCTGGTCGGTCTATCAGAAACTGAAGAAACAAAGAATCGACATCGACCAGGTTTATGACCTGTTAGGTATCCGTATCATCACAGACTCGGTGAAGAACTGCTATGCCGCCCTGGGTGTGATCCACACGGAGTGGCACCCGATTCCGGGGCGAATTAAGGACTTCATCGCGATTCCCCGTCCGAACCTCTATCAATCCCTGCACACCTCGGTTATGGGGCCGATGGGCGTCTCGTTTGAGGTGCAGATCCGGACGGAAGAGATGCACCGGCTGGCTGAGGAGGGAATCTCGGCCCACTGGAAATACAAGGAAGGCAAGAGCGGACCGGCCGAAGACGACCAGCGGATTGCGTGGCTGCGGCAACTGGTGGAATGGCAGCGGGAGATGCGGGACCCCTCCGACTTCATGTCCAACCTGAAGGTTGACCTGTACCCGGAAGAGGTTTACTGCTTCACGCCGAAAGGACGTGTGGTGGTGCTGCCGCGGGAGGCCACACCGATCGACTTTGCCTACTCGATTCACACCGATGTGGGCCACTGCTGCATCGGGGCGAAGGTGAACAACCGGATGGTGCCCCTGAGGCACAACCTGCGGAATGGCGACATCGTGGAGATCATGACGCAAGCGGGCGGTCATCCGAGCCGGGACTGGCTCACGATCGCCAAGACCGCGAGGGCGCGCAACAAGATCCGCCACGTGATCAACGCCACGGAGCGCGAAAAATCCGTAGAACTCGGCCAGAAGTTGTTGGAGCGCGAAGCCCGGCGGATGGGTGTAGCGTTGAGCCGGATCACGCGGCAACAGATGGAGGCCGTGGCGGCAGACTACGGCTGCGCTAAGACCGAAGACCTGCACGCGGCACTGGGGTGGGGGAAGTTCTCCGCCCGTCAGGTCCTCTCCAAGCTGGCCCCGGGAGTAGTGGACCCCGAGCCGGCGGCGGGTCAGGCGGCGCCCGAGGCGCCCGCCTACCACCCGGAGCGGGACCGGGCTGGCGCAGAAGCCAAGGACTACGTCATCCAGGTGAAAGGCATCGACGACCTGCTCACCTACCGGGCGAAGTGCTGCAACGCGATTCGCGGTGAGCCGATTGTCGGCTATATCACCAGGGGCAAGGGTGTCGCCGTCCACTCCAAAACCTGCCCTAACGTCCAAAATCTGCTGTATGAGGCCGACCGGCGGATCGATGTGGAGTGGGCGCGTGGGGCGCGCGAGAATTTCGATGTCCGGATTGTGGTCCATACCGATGACCGCGCCGGCATACTCAACCAGTTGACGCAGATTCTATCGAACGAAAAGATGAACATCCGCAGCGTGGAAGCGCACGCCGATCCGAAGCAGTTTGACGCCGCTGTGGTGGGGTTGACCGTTCAAGTGCGGGACAAGAAGCAACTGGAACGGGTCGTCTCCGCCATGCGCCGCCTAGCTGGCGTGCGGGATATCGAGCGCGTGCAGTAATCCGACTCCTATGTCTACTGACCCATTGCATATCGCCGTCTCCAAGTCCAAGGGAATCAAGATCGACTGGTCTGACGGCCACTTCAGCGGCCTAGGGTGCAGCTTACTGCGGGACGAGTGCCCCTGCGCCTCGTGCACTGGAGCGCACGGCACTGATCCGCAGAAGTCCAACTACTCAGCGCCCAAGGCCGAGCCAACTCCATTCCAGATGTACCAACCGGTCTTGAAGATGCTCTCCATTGAAGAGGTGGGCGCCTATGCCGTGCGGATCCACTGGAGCGACGGGCATAACACTGGGATCTACTCTTACGAGCATCTGCGCCGGATCTGTCCGTGTGCGGAATGCACGCAGGCCAAACAGGAGGGCCGTTTATGAGAACACTGCTAGCGACACTGGTTTTGCTGGCGCTGCCGATGGCCGCCGCCGATGTCAGCGGCAAGTGGAAGGGGGAGGTAGAGGTGGCCGGCAATAGCGCCACGCCCGAGTTCACCTTCCAGCAAGCGGACACCGTCCTGACGGGTACCTACAAGGGTATGTTGGGGGAAGCACCGATCAACGGCACAGTAGAGGGCAAGAAGATCCGTTGGGCGATCAAGGTGAACTACGACGGTAACCCCATCACGATTACCTACGCCGGGACCCTCGAATCAGACACCCTGATCAAAGGCACGGTGGATTTCGCTGGACAGGCGGAAGGCACGTTCACGGCAAAGAAGCAGTAGCGATCAGCCGGCGATATACTCAGCGTGTGCCGTCCCGTCGCCATTTCCTCCTACAATCCCCAGCGCCGCCGCTTTTCTGACCGCCGCGGACCTCGATCTGACGTCCAGGCGCTGGAATGCGCGGTGGGTGTATCCCGCCGGGGCCCCAGCTAATACGTATGGCGTCTATCATTTCCGGCAGTCGTTTTCCCTGGAGGCGGTGCCGGTACAGCTAAAGGTGCATGTCACGGGCGACAGCCGGTATGAGCTCTTCGTCAACGGCGTAAAGGTGAGTTAGGGGCCGGCGCGCGGCGACCTGTACCACTGGCGGTACGAGACAGTGGACTTGGCGCCGCACCTGCGGGTGGGGCGCAATGTGCTGGCGGCGGTGGTGTGGAACGAGGCGCCCTACGTGGCGCTGGCACAGTGGTCCAACCGGACGGCGTTCCTGGTGCAGGCGGCGGACAGCGAGCACGAGAAGCTGCTCAATACCGGCACGGCGCGCTGCTGGAAAGCGGCGCAGAGCGGGGCGTATCAGCCGATTCCGCTGCCAGGGAATCTATGGTCCGAGATCGCGCCGGGCTACTACGCCATCAGCCCGATGGAGCGGTTTGAGGCGGCTCGGTACGCCTGAGGCTGGCAGGCGCCGGAGTTTGATGATTCGGCATGGACCGCAATGGCGAATGGCCCGCCGGCGGCGGCGCGCGATGCGTCGGATTCGCCGTCGCGTTGGATGCTGGTGCCGCGGCCGATTCCCATGATGGAGGAGACGCCCATCCGGCTCCAGCGGTTGCGTTCCGCGCAGGGCGTCACGCCGCCAGCGGAGTTCCCGGCGCGGAGGGCGGCCCTCACTGTGCTAGCCAATACCAAGCCGGTTCTTCTGCTGGATCAGGACGTGTTGACTTGTGCATTTCCTGAACTGGAACTCAATGGCGGCCGGCGGGCGGAGATCACGGTCCGCTACATTGAGGCGCCATATGAATCGTTGCGGCCGCGCGCAATCAAGCGCAACCGGGGCGAGGTGGACGGCAAGATCCTGCGCGGCTACTTCGTACGCGTCCGGCCAACCCATGCCGGTCCGTCAGCTTGAGCGAGAGCCTGTCGGGTGAGTGTTACGCGACGGCGCTACTTCGACAAGATTCTGCCGGACGGCGAGCGGCGGACCTGGCGGCCGCTGTTCTGCCGGACGTGGCGGTACCTTCAGGTGACGATTGAGACGAAGGCGGAGCCGCGGTCCCGGACGATATTCGAGCCGTCTACACGGGTTATCCGTTTACGGTGAAGGCGCGGTGATGGGCGACAATTAGAAAGCGCCTCCAACGACAACTATCCAAGCAGCACTCGTAGCGGGTGTATCGCCCTCTA
>JBBQLF010000019.1:0-18477 GCA_038327695.1 Bryobacterales bacterium | reverse complement strand
GCCGGAAGAACCCGCGCTCCGAATTTCCGCCGTTCTGCAGGTTGTCCAGCGAAACCGCGTCGAGAAACCGGTTGCTCTTCATCGTGTTCACCGTCGCAGTGTAGCCCAGCTTGCCGTGCTCGCCGGCCACCTGGGTCACCTGGGAATACTGGTCAAACTGGGCCGCGTTCACGGCCACGCTGCCGGCGAAAGCATGCCCGCTGCCCAAGCCGGAGCGGGTGGTGATGTTGGCCACTGCCAATACCTTGTTGCCGTACTCGGCCGGGACGTTGCCAGTAAACAGCTCCACGGTCTGCACGATGTTGGGGTCCAGTGTATTGCCGAACGAACCTGTCAACTGGTCCGAAATCGGCATGCCATCCACCACGTAGGTCATCTGATTGTGGGCGCCCCGCGGGTGGATCGCTCCATTGGCGTTCTGGGCGAAGCCCGGGAACGTCACGATGACGGACTCCAGCCCGCGGCTGCCGCCCTGCCTGGTCAGTTTGTCGATGTCAGACTGGTTCATCTGCACGTGCGTCCCGGTCTCCTCAGGATCCACCAGCAGCGCCTGCTCGGCCACCACGGTCACGCTCTCCGAGGACGCCGTCAGTTGGAGCCGGATCTTCATCTGGAACGGTACGCCGCTACGCAATGAGATGTTTTCCTGGAACGGCTGAAAGCCCGGCCGGCTCACGCTCACCTGGTAGGTATGGAAGGGGATATTCTTGACCGAGAACTCGCCATCGGTGTCAGTCTCCGCCGTGGCGCGGTACTTCGTTACGGTGTTTTCCACGGTGACCACTGCCGCCGGAACCCGCGAGCCGGATGGGTCCAGCACCGTGCCGGCGATTGTGGCGGTCCCCTGTCCAAACAGAGACACCGGGAGTAGCAAAATGAGGAGCGAGCCCAGACGCATTCTATTAGTGTAAACGGTGGGAGTGCGCTCAGGCGTTCCGCCGCACCACCCAAGTGGTCATCGAACGCTGATTTTGTACAACCGTGGTCTTCAACGGGTCCGCCATCTCACCGCCGAGCTCAGCGGTCAGGCGCACCAGCATGGCCTCGTCCACCAGGTAGCGTTCGGAGCCATCGGGCAGGAGACAGCGGCGTCCGGACAACGGCCGGATCCGGTTCTCCATGCCGATGGAGGAGGCCAGCCGGCAGAACAGCAGGCCGCCCGGCTTCAACACGCGCCAGGTGCCCGCGAGCATGGCGTGAAACTCCTCGTCACCGGTGGCAAAGTGCAGGACGGCGCTGCTGAGCACCACATCGGCAAACCCGCCGGGCCACGACATGGCTTGCACCGGTTCCGTTTGGAAGTTGGTGGCGGGGAGGTGCGGCGCGAGGGTGGCTGCGAGCAGGCGGACGGCTGCCAGGGCCTGCGGGTCCGAGTCGGCGGCGAACACTTCGTAACCTTGGCGAAGAAAATAGACGAGGTTGCGGCCGGTGCCACAGCCGGCGTCGAGGACGCTCATCCCGGGCGTGATCCGCCCGCGGAGGAGCTGGTCAAACAGGTAGATATCGATGGAGCCGAACTGTTCCTGGAGTGTAGGCATGGCACTCCATCCATTGTTCACCGCTTTTCGAGTCTCAACCACCGTCCCGAGTAGCCTTCCAACTCGACGGTGGCCGGCAGGGCGATCTTCCCGCCCGTCACGGGATCGCTGGCTGAAACATAGTTGTACTTCTTCGTGTCCAGCTTCACCCGCGCGGGAGGGCCGTCGTTGATGAAGAAGTAGTGGTCGGCCTGGGGTGCCGCCAACCGGTAGACCACCGCCCCGGAGCACGCGTACGGCGACTCCAGCGGGCCCAGGGCCGCCCGCCGCAGCAGCGACTCCATTGCGGTATTGCCCGGCTTGAAGACGCCGTAGGAGGCGTCCCAGGCCAGTAGAACCGCAGTTCCCTGCCCCAGGCGATTCTCGGTTTGCGCCGCTTCCCCTGTCTGGAAGCGAGATAGAACCTTGGCTTTGGTGGGCCGGAGTTCAGCGACGAATCCCTGGAGCGCCTGGCCCTCTAACCGGCGGGGCACGTTGTTGGAGTACTGGATGTCGGCCAGCTCCGCGCCAAAGAGTTTCTCAAAGACGCTGCCCTCTGCGGTCGGCAGGGTCAATCCGTGTTCGTCGTACAGCGCCCCGGGCGCATCCATCACCAGGCGCCCGCCGCCCTCCACGTACTTCGTCAGAGTGGAGAGCAATTGCTGGCTGATGGCCATCTGGGCCGGCAGATAGATGACCTTGTAACGCGGCCCGAGGCCGGCGGCGAGATCGGTGGGCGTGACGTGCTCCCACGGGATGTTGCCGTTCATCAGCGCCCGGCTCACGCCGACGCGCGCCTGCATCGGGTAATGGCGGAAATGATCCCTGCCCCGCAAAGACGTCGCAGCCCAGATGGCATCGTTGTCCCAGTTGTAGAGGACACCCACGTAGGGCTCTTTGTGAGACTCCCACAACTCGTCGCGCAGGCGCTCAGCCGCCTGGGCGATCTTACCCGCCCGGATTGCCCGTTCCCCCGGTTTCCAGTTCCGGTCCAGCAGAGCGTACTCTCCGCCCTCCCAGCCCGCGCGGCGGTAGTTCCAGGTCCACACGCCCGCTCCCTTGAAACCGCCCGCCAGGTAGGAGAGAAACAGTTGGGTCATCGTCCCGGCGTTCACGGTGAAACCGGGCGTGGTGGTCCCCTGCGCGGCATCCCAACCCTTGGCGCCGGTCAGTTGCTGGGGGCCGCCCGTGCTCTCCCAGGCGCCGGTCCAGCCGCCCTTGAACAGATCAGCGGAGAAGCTCACCTGCATGTAAATGGGCAACGCCACCTCGTAGTTCACCTCGCCAAAGTGCCAGGCGAAGTGGATGGAAGGATACAGCGAGCCCGTTTCCAGTTGCGTCTGCGCCAGGTCCTCCATCTTCGTCGCCCGGTAGGCGAAGGGCAGAAACAGACCCATCTCTCCGCCGGTCCGAGTGGGCGCATTCGGATTGGCACGCCGCGCGGCCTGGGCCATTGCCAGGATCTGCCGCGTGTGGTAGTCGGATTTGTAGCGGAGGACGTCCCGCACGCGGCCGTATTCACGGCCCTGCCCGCGCAGGTTGTTCCCCTCGCCGGCCATGCGCGTAATCCCGCGCTCCACGTCATCCCAGGTCTTGAATGGCTGGGCGTCAATGCCCACTTCGTACTGGTTCCAGGCATTGGCAATTTCATCCGGCGACTTGTAGTTCTCCCGCAGCCAGCGCAGAAAGAAGGGCACGTCCGTCTTCCGCAGCAGCGGGTCCGGTTCGTGCTTGAAGCCTTCCAGCGCCGGATCGCCGGCCTCCTTCAACAAAGCCCGCCCACTGCTGACGTAGATCCCCTTCCGCAATACCTCTTTCTGATACGCCTGCATCTTGGGATGAGTGCGGATCTGGGCCTTGGGCAGATCGCCTGGAATGCCGAGCTTCTTGAGCAGGGCGGGCGTGATCTCCTCCCACCCGCCCTCGCCGTACCAGAACGGAATCACGCCCTCTTCCAGCGCCACCTCCAGAATCCGCTCCTCGCTCCATTCCGGCGAAGACATCGCCTGCTTGAGGTTGTGGAAACCCAGTTCCTTCATCATCCGGAAGTGCTTGCGCATCTCCTGCTCGGTCATGCCTTTCCACGGCAGAAAGACCACGCCAAACGGCACGGGCGCCAGATTGCGGATCTTGCGCTGCAGCGGCGAATCGTGCAGTTTGCCGTAGAGCTGTGTCAGAAATGCGTCATCGGCGAAGGCGGGCGGCACGCCGAGGCAGGCAGCGAGGAGAACCAGTAGGTGTTTCATGATGTCTGGTGGGAATAGAATGCGGCAGGGCCGGTCTTGGACCCGCCCCGCCGCATCGAAGCGGACCGTTTAGAAAACGAACCGCGCGCCAAACTGCATCGTGCGCGGACCGTTCAATTGCGATTGGAAGTAGCCGAACTCGGAACGCTGGATGTTTTGCGCGTTCCCGTCCAACTGGAACAGCGGGTGGTTGAAGAAGTTGGTGCTATCCAGGCGAATCTGGAGAAATTTGCCTTCACCGAAGTTGAAGTTCTTCATGATCGCCATGTCGGTCTGGTTGTACAGCGGTTGGCGCATGTTGGGCAGCGTAGAGGGGGACGTGCCGAACTGGTAGCGCGGAGTCACCTGGAAGGCGGCGGGGTTGATGTAGCGCGGCTTGCCCGCGTAGGGTGCGCCGGTGGCGTCTTTCACGCTGGTGGTGGTGAAGTAATCGCCCACCAGGGTGGGGCGCAATGGGCCGTAGTTCAATCCGCCGGTGAAGTTGTCGTTCTGGCGGATCTGTAGCGGATAGCCGGACTGGATGATGGAGAAGCCCGCGAATTTCCATCCGCCGGCCACGCCATCCAACAGTTTCTTACCCATTGTGCTGGTGTCGTTCATCCACTTCTGCCCTTTGCCGAATGGCATGGTGTAGAGATAGGTGGCGACGAACTTCTGCGGGATGTCCTGCACCGAGAGGTTGCGGATATCGTGGAAGCTCTTGCCGTCCTGGGGCAGGCCAAAGGCCGAACTTGTCTTGGCCGACGTGTCTTCAATCAACTTGGAGACGGTGTAGGCGATCTGCAGGCTGAGCCCGCCCTTGAAGCGCTTCTCCACCCGGAACATGCCGCCGAAATAGTGGGAGTTGCCGGTGGATCGCTGCAAGGACCGGAGCCCGCCGCCCGGCCACTGCGGCTGCGAGTTCAGCAGGAACTTGTACGCGATGGTCTTCTGCGCCAGCGGGCTCGTGTTGGAGGCAGGCATCGTGCCGTAGAACGGATTTGGCACCTGCTTCTCCAGCAGCGCCGAGCCCAAGCCGAGATACTGCGGTTCCATGGTGCCCAATGCCGGGTTGCCTCCCACGTAGAGATGCACACCCTTGTTGGCGACGAAGCTCCCTTCGAACAGCCAGGTGTCCTTCACAGTCCGCTGTAAGCCCGCGTTGTAGCTCACTTCATACGACGGACGATGGTCCAGTTCGTAGCCGTAGGCGTAGGTGCCGAGGTACAGATCGCGCGTGGTGCTCCAGTCGTTCACCGCCGGGTTCAGACCGTAGTTGCCAGGGAACGGATTGGAGAGCGTGGCGGCGATGGTCTGGCCGCCGTCGCGCGTGATGGTAGCGGCGCCCGAGGAATTGATGTAGTTATTGATGGCCAGCGAGCCCGTGCCCGAGGCGTTCCCTGTATAGCCGGAGTAGAGGATGCCGAAGCCGCCCCGGAACACGGTCTTGGCATCGATCTGGTAGGCCAGGCCCAGCCGCGGTCCGAAGTTCTTCCAGTACGGATTGGAGCCGTTCCGGCTGGAACGCACCGGTGAGTTCACCAGCCCCATGGCTCCCAGGAGAGGCCCGTTCAGGTTCGGTACGGGTGCGCCGGCCGGCAACAGGCCCGCCGCCACCACGTCGCGCTGCCAGTTGAAGGCCGAATTCACCTTCACGCCACTGTCGGCCATAGGGTCGACGTAAACCAGCCGGTTGAAGCGCTCCGTTTCCGGCGCTTCGTACTCCCACCGCAGGCCGAGGTTCAGAGTCAGCTTGCGGTTCACCTTGAAGTCGTCCTGAATGAAGGCGCCGTGGTTGGCGAACAGGACCGCCCAGGCATATTTGTTGCCCTGGAAACTGAAGTTGTTGGGAGCGCCGAGCAGGTAGCTGGCGAAGCCGGAGCCTTGCTGAGCGAATGGCGCCTGCTGGTTGATGCCAGTCCATGCGCCGTCGAAAGCGGCGCCGCCGGAGGGCGTCCCCGCTTCGCTGTTGTTGATGTAGGACCGGCGCTGCTCGTAGCCCATCTTCAGCGTGTGGCGCGACCACATCTTCGTCATGCTCACGTTGCCGAAGAAGTAACGATCATGCAGGAACGTGGTGCACCACGAGCAACCGAGGGCGGTGATCTTCTCAAAACTCATGTTGGGAATGAACCGCGGATCGAGCTCGTTTTTGGCGTTCTGGGCGAAGGGGATCTTGGTGGGATCGAAGCCCTCAAAGACCGGGTAGTAGATGAAATCGCGCGGCGCCGCACCGAACTGGGCGCTGACGATCATGGTCGGGCGCGCCGTCCAGTTCCAGTTCATGGTGGTGCCCACCTGCGTCTCCCACGACGGGCGTGCGCCGGAGGTGGCCGGGCCGGCCCACAGTGCCGGTGTGGCCTCGTTGTTCTTCCGTGTGACGCGCAGATAGAAACGATGATCGTTGCCGATAGTCTGGTCCAGCCGCCCGGTGATGTCATTGCGCTGGAAGCGGCTACTGGAAAGGCCCGCGTAGTTGTTTACGCCGTTGCCGGGATCGCCCGGACGGTTTGTGTCCGGGAACAACTGCATCATGTACTTGGCCGCTGGATCGAAGCGCGCGTCCGGAATCCGGTTGCCCGCAAATGGCGTGCGCTGATTGGTGGCGGCATTGTAGGTGGCGGGGTCGTAGATGGTCACCTTCTGGCCGGCCGTATTCAGCGTCTGGCTGAAGTCGCCCGCCCGCTCCAGGTCCGTGGGCATGGTGCCTGTCACCGTGCTGGCGTCGGAGTATTGACGCTCGCCGTCGTAGTTGAAGAAGAAGAACGTCCGGTTGGTGCCGTCGTAGAGTTTCGGGATCTTGACCGGCCCGCCGAACGTGCCGCCGAACAGGTACTTCTGATAGCCGGCCTTGGCGAAACCGCGGCGGTTGGCGTCCCAGGTGTTTGCGTTCAGGATGTCGCTCTGGGCGAAGTTGTACAGAGAACCGTGATACTTGTTCGTGCCCGCGCGGGTCTGGATGTTGATGGCGCCCCCGGAGGTCCTGCCGTATTCGGCCGAGAGGTTATTGGTTTCCACCTTTACCTCTTGAATGGCGTCGATGGAGGGCAGGGCCGTCGCCCGCGCGTCGGCGGTGGAGCTGGTGGGCGAGCCGTCCACATAGAACTCCACCAGCCGGGTGCGGCCTCCACCGAGGCGCAGGTCACTGAGATCGCCGTTGATGCCGCCGACGCCGGGAGCGGTCTGAAAGATGCGCGTGGGGTCGCGGCCCGGCAGCGGCAGCTCCATGATCTTCTGATTGTCGATCACCGTGCCGAGATTGGCGTTCGTCGTGGTCAGCAGCGGCGTCTCGGCCGTCACATTCAGCACCTCGGTGACGTTGCCCACCTGCAGGCTGAAGTCAAGACCGAGCTTGTCGCCGATCTTCAACTCCAATCCGCCACGTTCTGACTTCTTGAAGCCGCGGGCTTCCACGGAGATGGCATAGCGGCCCCGCTGTAGCGGCGGGAACATGTACGAACCGGCGGAACTGGTGGCGGTTGTCAGCTTTACCCCGGTCTCGTCATTGGACAGGTTGACGGTCGCGCCCGTCACGACTGCACCCGAGGCATCGGTGACGACGCCGGATATGGAACTGGTATTCACCTGCGCCGCCGCAAACAGCGACGCGAGCAGCAATCCGAATAGGGTTTTCATGCGTTTAACTCCTGAGACAATCGCGTGACTACAGCGTGAATACAGCGTACGCGAGGAATTCCAGACCCGCGAGTACGAACCTGCGCTTGAAACGGTATCAATCTGCGTGTAACGTTGTAGCTTCAATCACATCGAGAGATGCATCCGAAAACCGCCACACCGCCGAGCCAGGAACTGCTGGAGCAGACCGAGCGAATCCTCGCCAGCAAGTCCTTTAGCGGGTCGGAAACCATGCGCCACCTGCTTCGTTACCTGGCGCACCATACCGTGGATTTTCCGGATCAAATCCCCAAAGAGCACGAAATCGCCGTCGAGTTGCTGGGCCGCACGGCTGACTTCGATCCGAAGATTGATCCCGTCGTCCGGGTTCAGAGTAGCCGCCTGAGGTCCAAGCTCGCCGAATACTACGTGGCCGAAGGCGCCGAGGACCGCGTCTTCCTGGAGGTCCCGAAGGGATCCTACTGCCTCCAGGCCTCCTATCGGGCCACGCCCGGCGGTCCCGCCGCCGCCGCGCCGGTCCGCCATCGCAGACTCCTCTGGGCTGGTGTTGGGATGGCTGTTCTGGCGCTCGCCGTAGCAGGTTTCTGGAAACTCAGCGCGCTGCCGGGAGACGTCCGCCTGGGGCCTTTCTGGCGGCCGTTTCTGGACTCAAGCAAGGAGCCTCTGGTCGTTTTCGCCAACCCGAAGTTCGTCGGCTCCTCGTCCTCCTCCCTGCGGCTATTTGACCCGGAAAAGGACAACGCCGCCGTGATCAACCCCGGCTATGCGGGGGCTGGGGAGGTGATGGGTGCCAGCGCGCTGACCCAGACCTTCGCCTCGTTCGGCCGCAGGATCCGCCTGAAACGATCTCAGATCTTCTCATGGGACGACGCCAACGCTTACAACCTCATCTTCCTCGGCGCGCCCCCTCACAATGTGTCTCTTTTCCAGGTGCCGCTTGGCCTGAAGCTGAAGTTCAAGCCGTACGCGCAGGAGCCGCGCAAGAACGAGGGCTGCATCCAGAACCTCGAGCCGAAACCAGGCGAAGAGCAGTACTACTGCGCCTCCTCGGAAGGCCCCACGACCATTGAGTACGCTCTGGTTACGCTCTCGCCGGGAGAGGATCAGTCCAGGGTCGTCCTTGTCATCGCCGGAACAACCACATTCGGCACCCAGGCAGCCGCCGAGTATGTCTGCGATCCGGCGCGGGTCCCGGCAATCCTCGCTGCCCTCGGAGCCCGCTCCGGCCAGCCCTTGCCACCCTTCGACGCGCTGCTCCGCTGCCGCATCCGGGGCGGCGTGCCGGTTGCCGCCGAATTAGTACTCGTCAAGAAATAGTCCTCGATTCACTTAATTCATGGCGAATGTATTGCGAATATCTTGCAAGAATCGGCGCTTCCATATTTCTTGAGACAATAACGGTCCTACTACCACCAGTACTGAGAAGCTTGCTAGATAGCGCTTCCGGGAGAAGTGGATGCGATCTCAGACTGTCAATGTTCGGGAAGCACATGGTAGAGTCCTGTGCTGTACGATTTTCCGCCCCGGCGGCAAGAAACTGCTCGCCAAGGGCCACTTGATGAGCGAAGAAGACGTGCGTTTGCTCGAAACCGAGGGCATGGTGAAGGTCTGGGTCTCCGAATTGGACGAGGGCGAGATCCCGGAGGACGATGCGGTCACACAGGTTGCATCCCTGGTGGGCTGCGGAGCGGTGGAAATCCGCCTCGCCGCCGGCGGCCGGGCGAATCTCTTCTCCACCGAAGATTGCACGGTTCTGGTTGACGACGAACTCCTGAAACAGATCAACTGCACGGCCTCGGTGGTGATCGCCACGCCGCTCAACTTCTCCTTCGTCCGCGCCGGCGAACGGATCGCCACCGTCAAGAGCGCTCCGTTCGCCGTTTCTCAGCAGCAGTTGGAAGCCGTCCTCTCCATCATCCGCGAGCGCGGGCCCATCCTCCAGGCGCGTCCGCTGCGGGACCCGGCGGTGGCCATTCTCTACTCCGATCCGTGTGCCGGGGATCGCGCCCGGCAGCAGTTTGAGAACATCATGAAGCAGCGGCTGGACCGCTACGGCATCACCCCGCGCTTCTCGCTGGCGGCCGTCGAGGACGAAGCCGCCTTGAGTAAGGCGCTCGGCCATCTCCTCCGCGCCCAGCCGACCGTGGTCCTCGTCGCTTCCACCACAGCCCCCGCCGGTCCTGACGATGTGGTGGGCCGGGCGATGGTGAACGCCGGCTGCCAGTTGGAGCGATTCCTGGCGCCGGTGGAGCCGGGCACGCTGCTCCTGCTCGGATACAAGGACGACATCCCGGTGCTTTCGGCGCCCGGCTGCTTCCGCTCAGCCAAGACCAACGTCGTCGATCTGGTTCTGCCCCCGATGCTGGCTCGCTACCGGGTGTCAGGCTGGGAGATCGCCTGCCTGGGTCACGGTGGCCTGATCTCCTGATCCCGTTGGCCTGCCCTCCGGCACATGGAGTATCCTACATGGCAGAGGGCTTATGCACAAACTCATTCTAGTGTCCGCGATCACATCTCTGCTTTGGGCCGGCGACGAGGAGGCCAAACGGCTTAAGGCGTCCGCTGACGTACTCAAGGAAGTGATGGGCGTAGCTGACAAGGCGATTCCCCAGGACCTGCTCAGCAAGGCACAATGCGCCATCGTGGTGCCGGGGATGAAGAAGGGCGGCTTCATCGTCGCCGCCAAGTTCGGAAGAGGCTTTGCCACCTGCCGCATGCCGGACGGCAAAGGCTGGACTGGCCCGGTGGGCCTACGAGTGGAAGGCGGCAGTGTGGGCTTCCAGATTGGCGGAGCCGAGACCGACGTCATTCTGCTGGTCATGAACCAGCGGGGCATGGAGCGGTTGTTGTCCAGCCAGTTTACGCTCGGCGGGGAAGCCACCGTGGCGGCGGGACCGGTGGGCCGGGATTCGCAGGCCCAGACCGACGCATCGATGCGCGCGGAAATGCTGTCGTGGTCCAGGTCGCGCGGTGTGTTTGCCGGCATCGCGTTGCAGGGCGCTACGATGCGCGCGGACAACGACGTGGACACGGCGATCTACGGCAAGGGCATTGACCGGAAAGATGTCCTGCGTGGCAAGCAAGCCGCGCCGGCGGCGGCCGCTGAACTCCTGGCGCTGCTCGCCAAGTACTCCGCTTTCAAGGGCAAGTAGACCAAATCCTCACCAGCCGCCGGGTTCGAACGGCGTGAACTCCAGCCATCCTTGCGCCGGCGCCGCCTCCAGGGGCAGGGCGTCGCGCCAGAGCGAAAGCTGGAGGCGCAGCGGCTCGGTGGACCGAACGCCAAGGGCCTCCAGCGGGGCGCTGAGTTCGAAGATTCGTACAAATGTGCACTTCACGCCGGCCACGGCCGGCTCGGTGAGCACGGCGCGGCCTTCTTCGAGGTATAAACGGAGCTCGGTTTCCGAATGTGCGGACTTGACGGTAACGCGCACCTCGGCCCCGGCCATGCCACCGGGGCTGGTTTGCTCGAGGTCCAGGCGGAGGAACAGGCTCGTCCCATCGCTGCCGTAGCGGAGTTCCTTCACACAATGGCCTTGGCCGTGCATGGCGCCCTGCCGCCGGTCCGGGCAGTAGATGCCGGCGCCGAGCCACTCAAAATAGGATGAGATCTCGCCGTCGACGGTGGGATGAATGAGACCCGAGGGGGGCTGCTGGAACGATGGGATGGCGGCGCGGAGGATGGTGCGGGACAGCGCTTCGGGCGGCTTGAGGCCGAGGGCGCGGTAGACGTGGGCCAGGTGATCCCGGAAGAGCTTGTCAAATTCAGGGCGGTTTTCGGAGTGGTGTTGCGGGCCGTACCACCAGCACCAGTCGCTGCCCTCGGCGATGAGGAGCTCCTCGAAGGCCAAAGCCTTGGCGGCCTGGGTGAGCGCGGCGCCTTCCGGACCGTTGACGACGCGGTCGTAGGTCTCGCGCGCTGCCAGCAGGAACTCCCAAGCCTGGTTGTCCTCCTCGGCGCCGATCCAGATATCGAAGTTGGCGTTGATCCAGGAGCCGGGGTGGATGCGCGGGATTTCGACCGGCGGGATGTGCTCCAGCGCCTCGCTGACGGTGACGGCGGACATGCCGGAATCGGCCGAGATGAGGCGGTAGAGTTCGTGGAAGAAGGGACGGCCGCTCTGCTCATAGTGTTCCCAGGCGTTCTCGCCGTCGAGAATCACGGGCACGAGAGCATCGCGGCCTTCGTCGTGAATGGCGCGGCAGTTTTCGCGGACCCGGTCGAGGAAGTGATGGGCGGCGGCGGCGGGCTCCATGCGGGAGTAGACAAAGCCGATGAGGTCGCTGAGGAAGTGGTCGCGGAAGATCAGATCCATCTGGCGGCCATCCTGACGCCAGCGGTACGGCCGGTAGGTTTCGCGGGCGCCAGCGAGAGTTCCGAGCGTGGCGCCGAGAACGCCATTGTCGGTGGCCATCCACTGTACGCCGCAGTCGGCGGCCAAGGCGAGGGTGGCGTCGGAAACGGAGCCTTCCGAAGGCCACATGCCGGCGGGCGTGTGGCCGAACCGGTCGAGGGCGTAGGCGCGGGCGGTCTGGATCTGGTGGCGGGCGTCCTGGGGAAATTGGAAGCGGCGCGGGAGCGTCACGCCGGGCCGCGACACGCTGGCGACATCGGAATCGCAAAGCAGGGGCAGGATGGGGTGGTAGAAGGGGGTGACGGAGAGCTCGATCTGGCCGCTGGCGGCGAAGCGTTGATAGGCAGGCACGACGGCGGCGCAGATTTCGATCTGCTTGCGGCCCATGATGGCCTGATCGGCCAGGGTGAAGTCGCGGCCTTTGGCGAGGAGGGCGCCGACGTCAGGGTCTTTCTCCTGATAGATCTCATCGAACCAGGCGAGCTGGGAGAGGACTTGCAGGTCGCGGAGGCCGGAGAAGCCAAGGCTTTTGCGGAGCCGTTCGACGTTGCCTTCGCCGGCCCTCCAGGCGTCGTAAAGCTCGCCATAGCGCGGGTAGCGGTAGATGACGCGGGACGGGTTGGCCTGGAAGAAGTACTTGAGGATGAACTCCTGCTCGGCGGGCGTGAGGTCCTCAGCGGGTTTGAGGGCGCAGCGCAGGAAGGGGTCCTGGGCGCGGCCCTGTGCGTACTCCTCGATCTGGACCATCATGGACGGGACGAGGTTGAAGGTCTGGCGGATCCGGGGGAAGTCCGCCAGCATCTGAACCATGCCGTAGTAGTCCTTGAGGGCGTGCATCCGCGTCCAGGGGAGCTGATATTCGCCGGTGGCCAGATCCTTATAGAAGGGCTGGTGCATGTGCCAGACGAAGACGAGATACGTCTGGGGCATGGGTCAGCGTCCCCAGAGACTGCGGACGGGTGCGGGGGGCGGGGTGGACTTCATGGCCTGCCAGAGGATCTGGTTGAGGGCGTCGTCGTCGATTTCGTCGGCCTCAGCAAAGTTCATGGCGCGGGAGCGGGCGGCCTGCGGGGCCGTCTCGGCGTTGCGTTCATCGAGGGAGACGCGGGCGCGCTCGGCCTGGTAGGCCTTGGTGTCGGGCGCGGCGTTGAAGGCGGCCCACATGAGGCGGGCGCCGGCGTCGTGCATGGTCATGGGGCTGAGGCCGAGCAGCGTTTCCATGGTGCGCAACATGGAGACGGTGTTGTACATGGAGGAGTCTAAGCCGCGGTTGCGGGTATAGGGGGAGATGATGTAGGCGGGGGAGCGGTGGGAATCGACGTGATCCGGGCCGTTCTGGGCGTCGTCCTCCAGGACGAAGATGGCGGTAGAGGCCCAGAACTTGGAGCGGCTGACGGCTTCGACCAGGAGGCCGAGGGCGAGGTCGTTATCGGCCATGGCGGAGCGGGGCGAGTACTTCCCGGGTGTGGTGCCGGAGGTGTGGTCATTGCCGAGGCGCATGGTGATGAGGCGTGGCATCTGGCCGGTGGACTCGAATTGGGCCAGGTCTTTGAGGAAGACGGCCATGCGGTCTACGTCTTTGTAATCGAGGTCGAAGCCGCGGTACTCCATGTTAGTGTAGGGCGCCAGCGCGGGGTCTTTCATGCGCGAAAGCTGCGGACCGGATGTGGGGGCAGGGGTGATGTTGGTACCCCACCAGGCGTAGTTGCGGTAGGTGAGCCTGCGTTGCAGGGCATTGGTCCAGAGGTAGCCGGCGGGGGGCAGCGCGGCGACTTCGCCTCCCTCGTAGTCATAGTGGCGGCGGCGGGCGGCGTAGCTGTTGGGCCACATGCGCTGGACGTAGGGCGGGGCGATGGCGGCGGCGGACCAGTTGTGGCCGTCGGCGCTGACGTCGGCGTTGACGTAGAAGTTATCCAGAAGGACGAACTCGCGAGCCAGCTTGTGGTGGTTGGGTGCGATTTCCTCATTGAAGAGGTTGAGGGAGGGGTCGCCGTTCCCGATGCCGAGATCGCCGAGAACCTGATCATAGGTGCGGTTCTCCTTGACGACGTAGATGACGTGCTGGATGGGCGGGAGCGTCTGGTTGTATTCCCGGGCCTGAGGGCCCTTGTACGGATTCCGACGGAGGACTTGGCGGGTATACGATTCGAGCTGATCCGGAGAGGGCGGCGGGATGAGCGAGGCGGAGCCGCGCTGGATGGCGCCGACGTATTGGACGGCGACGTTGCCTTCATGCAGGACAGCCTGTTTGCGGGCCGGGTTGGGGCCTTCCGGGTTGGGGAACGAGCGGAGGCCGCGGCCGTTGAGCACCATCAGGGACTTGTTGGGGAGGACGTGCGCGGCAGTGGGGTACCAGCCGGTGGGCACGAAGCCCTGGACGACGCTGCGCTTGCCGCGGATATCGACCTGGGCCGCGGCGTTGGCGTCGGAACAGACGACATGGAGCGTGTCCTGATCGGCCGAGATGGCCAGGGCGGCGGGCGTCATGCCGGCGGGCTGGAAGGAGGGGTACAGGGCGATGTTGATGGTCTCGATGCGGCGGAGATTCCTGTTCACGTCGATGCCAAAGACGGCGACGGAGTTGTCGCCCCCGACGGTGACGAACAGGCGGGCGGAGTAGGGCGGAGTCTCCGCGCCGGGCTCAACCTGCGGAGCGCGGGTGCGCCAAACCATGTCCATGGGCTGGGTGCCGACGCCGTAGCGATTGAGGATACGGCCATTGAGGGCGTCATGCTGGTAGAGCATGCCATCGCCCCAGCCGGTGACGAAGAAGCTCTTGCCATCGGGGTGGAAGAGGAGGCGGTAGGGGCGGACGGCGGACTTGAACTCCTCAATGACAATGCCGGTCTGGGGGTTGATGACGAAGACGGAGTTGCGGAAGAGGGCGGCGGCGTAGATGAGGCGGCCGTCGGGGGAGAGGGCGACGTCGCCGAGGAAGTCCGTGTGCTTGCGGGTGCCGGCGGGGGTGACGGCGAACTCGCGGCGGAGCTCGAGTTTGGACTCGGTGGTGATGGCCAGCTCATAGACGGTGGAGCGGGAGCCGCCGCCGGCATAGAAGACGTTACCGGCTGGCGCGAAGGCGAGGCCGAGCCAGGCGTCGGGCAGGCTGAGCTGGTGAAGCTCGGCGAGGGTTTCCGGGTTGCGGAGGGAGATGGAGGGTGGCAGATAGCCGCCCTGAAGAATGACGAGATGCTTGCCATCGGGGCTGAGGGCGCTGGCCATGGGGAACGTGCTGAGCCCCACTTGGCGGCCAGCGGGCTGGAGGATGGCGCCGGAGTTGAGGAGGAAGCTGCCATCGGGGCGGCGGCCGACGCGCTCCTGCGGTTCCGGCTGGGAGACGAGCAGGCCGGCGGCGGCCAGCGCGGTGACGATGAGGGCGGATCGATGGATGGTTGTCATTCGAAGAACCTCTGCGCGATGGGGAATCGGCGGCCGATACCGAAGGCTTTGGAGGTGACCTTGATACCTGGGGCGGCCTGCTGGCGTTTGTATTCGTTGCGATCGACTTTGTTGACGATCTCGCGGACTAGAACGATGGGGAGGTGGAGGCGTTCGGCGATCTGAGCGGGGGGCTGGAGGTCCTCGACGTAGGCCTTGAGGATGCGATCAAGGACATCGTATTCGGGTAGCGAGTCCGAGTCCTTCTGATCCGGGCGGAGCTCGGCCGAGGGGGGCTTGGTGAAGACGGATTCGGGGATGACGCCGGGGGTGCGGCGGTTCACTTCGCGGCAAAGGTCATAGACCATGGTTTTGGGGACGTCACTAATGACGGCGAGTCCGCCGCACATGTCACCGTAGAGCGTGGCGTAGCCGACGGCGATCTCGCTCTTGTTGCCGGTTGTGAGGACGAGGGCGCCCCATTTATTGGACAGCGCCATGAGGGTGAGGCCGCGGAGGCGGGCCTGGACGTTCTCCTCTGTGACGTCGCGGGGGGCGCCGGCGAAGACGGGGGCGAGGCCCAAGAGGATCTGATCGTAGGCGGCGGTGATGGGGGCGATTTCGAAGCGGACGCCGAGGTTATCGGCCAGCGCCCGGGCGTCCGTGAGGGAGTGATCGGAGGAAAAGGGGCCAGGCATGGCGACTCCGACGACGTTGCCGCGGCCGACGGCATCGACGGCAACGCAGGCGACGAGAGTAGAATCGACGCCGCCGGAGAGGCCGAGCAGGACGCGCTGGAAGCCGCACTTGCGTAGATAGTCCCGCGTGCCGAGCACGAGGGCGTCGTAGACGGCGGCTATCTCAGTGGGGTGGGAGTCGTGCATGTCGCCGCTCATGGTTTCCGTGTCGAACAGGACGAGATCCTGATCGAAAGACCTGGCCGCGGCGGTGACCTCGCCTTGGGCGTTGACGGCGAAGCTGGAGCCATCGAACACGAGTTGATCGTTACCGCCTACCATGTTGACGTAGAGATGGGGCAAGGCGTGGCGTTGGGCCATGGCGGAGAACATCTGGCGGCGGACAGCGCGCTTATCGAGATCGTAAGGGGAGCCGTTGATAGAGATGACGAGGTCGGCACCCTGGGCGACGAGGGATTCGACGGGATCGTTCTGATAGAGGGGGCGCTGCCAATATTGCTTGTCGTTCCAGGCGTCCTCACAGATGGTGAGCGCGATGCGGCGGCCGCGGAAGACGGCGATGTCCTGATGGGTGGCGGGCTGGAAGTTGCGCCATTCGTCGAAGACGTCGTAGGTGGGCAGGAGCATCTTGGTTTGGGTGGCGAGGATGCGTCCGTTTTCGATGAGGGCGGCGGAGTTGGTGGCGTGGCGCGGGGCACCGGTTGGGGCGCGGCCGACGTAGCCCACGATGAGGCCGAGGGGGAGGTCAGCGGAGGCGGCGGCGAGCTGGGCGAGGGCCTCTTCGGTGCGCTGGAGGAAAGACGGTTTTTCGACGAGATCGCGAGGGGGATAGCCGGTGAGGGCGAGTTCGGGGAAGACGGCGAGCTCGGCGCCGCGGGCGGCGGCGTCCCGGGCGAACTGGAGGATGAGAGCGGAGTTGCCCGGGAGATCGCCGACGGTATTGTCGATCTGACAGAGAGCTATGCGCATATGGGGAAAGAAGCCTCTATTGTAGCGGTGCGGATGGGCTCAAAGCGGGCGGCCGGGATGTGATTTGCTATGCGAGAGAGATGGATTTGATCGGCGCCGGTGGAATTCCGCACCGCACCGGCGGCGGCATGGGGGGGCAACTGGCGAGGGCGCGCTGGTAGCGCAGGAGTTCGCGGCCGGCGCCGATGACCTGGCGGTCAGCGTATCGAGGAAATCCAGAGTCCGGCGACGGGTTGCATCTGTGCGCATGCGGTTTTTCAATTTGAAGGAGACGCAGAAGTGCCTGAGCGGGCGGGGATGAGGACCGCCGCGAAGCGCTCAACGTAATTGCCATCACGCCAGGACTCCGGAACCCACTCGGTGCGGCGGCAATTGAGTCAGAGAGACAAGGCGAGGTCCAGCGGTGGATCTGGGCGACCACACTGCCCCAAGCCTCGGTACCCGTCGCCCGCGTCGCCGCCTTTGGACACCGGCGTTGGGATATCGAAAATCAAGGCTTCAACGAACGGGTCAATGGATGGCATGCCGATCACGTTTTTAAGCATGACTCCATTGCCATCGAATGCTTCCTCCTGCTGGCGTTCCTGGCCTTGATCATCTTCCACGCCTTCTACCTGCTGAACCTCAAACCGCAACTGCGCCAAGGCAAGACCAAGGACTTCTTCACCAAGCTCATGGCCGCCGAAATCTATCGCGACCTGATTCCCGCCGCCCTGCCGCCATGAACCCACTGCCTAACTAATCGCAAGGCCCCCGCCAAGTATCCTCCCGCCACCTGCCGACGGATTGCCGACGGATTGACCATCCACGCCCCATAGCCCCCTTTTAAACATTCTCGGCTCCGCCGAGCTCTTTCAGAATCTCTCCAGCCGACTTTCCAGCCGCCATCTCCCCAGCATTGTTGGGCTTGCACTGCCTTCCCTCGCTCGGTTGCGGAATCGCTGGCGAAACGCTGGGCGACCTGGAAACAGGGGCCTTGCTGTGCTATATTGAGGCTGAGAGTTCTCCATGCTGGGAGATCGTCTAATGGTAAGACTGCGGCCTCTGGAGCCGCGTATCGGGGTTCGAGTCCCTGTCTCCCAGCCAATCCATCCTACATTCTTCTGTGCAATCACTTATGACGCGAGCTAGTCTCGTGGTGTCTATGAATACTCGTTTCCAGACACCAAGGGATCCGCCATGAAGCAGCAAAAAAGCGTACGCATCCTCAAGAAGATCAGGGCCGCACAGGGCGTCTGGACCTTCGTCAGTTTGAAGCGGTCTGGCGGCCGATACATCTTGGGATGCGCGGCTTGGCCAGTACTATCTGGAGTGGTGGGAAGGGACTAAGTGGCGGCGTGAAGTGGCCGGCGCGTCGCCAAGTGAGGCTCTGGAGGCCCGACGCCGGAAGGGGCACGAACTGATGGGCCAGATGGCGGCTGGCAATGGGTCCGCGAAGGTGTCCGCGAAGGTGGCTCAAGCGGAACTCTGCGAGGGTACGCCTATCGGCGATGCTGCCCACGCCTTCCTAACTCACGTCAGCATCCATTCTCCGGACAAGCCGAACACCTTGCGCCGATACCGTGCGGTCATCGACCACTTTCAGCGATTGCTGGGCAAGCGGATGTTCGTTGAGGGAGTGGGCCCGGGCGAAATTGATGAGTACAAAGCCGAGCGCAGCCTGGAGACGCCAAAAGGCCGCCCCGGCAGGCGGATCACG
>JBBQLF010000018.1:0-18829 GCA_038327695.1 Bryobacterales bacterium | reverse complement strand
CCTTCTCCAGACGATCATGCCTTCGACGAAGTAGATGAAGTGGCCCACGGCTCGGTGCGAGGCCTCGATCCCCTTACGTATGCTTTCGAAGCCTCCGAGGTTCTGCGCGGCAAAGAAGTAATCTCCTCTGTTCTGCATGTTCGCGCCAACACCGAGCAACTCACCGTCGTGGAAGCCCGTGAGGTGGATGAAGTCAGCGCCGCCTTTTTGTCTGTTAGCGAGGATCTTTGGCAACTCCTGGAAAGACTTCCCTTCTCTGGCGAGGCCCTCCAGTCCGTGCTCGGCGAGGACGGTTGTTTGCTGGTACCAGCGTGCCGGGGAGACTCTCATCGGCACCTCCTGGCGCCGTGCCCGGAGCCAGAGCGCGCCAGTTTTCCAGTTACCTGCGTAGGCGAGACTTCGTACTGGACCGAGGTCCACGCCGTCCCCCATTTTCCGCATGTAAGGGGGAGTCTGCGCTTCAGCGTAGTTGTAGGTCGCTTCCCCACCGAAGTCCTTGACCGGCCGGAAGACCCGAGTGTGGAGGACTCCAACGATCGGCCCCTGCTCGCCGCCAGGTGCTAGCTTCTGGGGCAGAGGGAATTTGTTTGCCACAACGTAGGAGCGGCGCGCAGCGGCCCCAGGGTCAGGAGCCAGGTCAGCGCGGTTATCGTCGAGAAACGCCAATCCACGTGTGCCGCCGTCGATCAGGAATGTTGGCGAAGATAGGCTGCCGAGATAGGCCTGGCTGTAGTTGACTGCGCCGAGCGGGCCACGCACGGAACCAGAAGTCTGAGGATAGATCGCGCGGTCCTTTTCCGTACTCTCGAAGCGCACGCGAGAGAGAAGCGGGAAGTAGAAATCAGCCTCCAGTTTCTCGTCTCCGTTCCAGAGTGCCTGGCCGACCCAGTGGACCACATTGCCTTCGACGCCGATATCCAGCGATATTTGCATCGGCATCTGATCGTGCTCCACGAAGGCGAGTATGCGTCGCGGCCCGACGAAGAGTTTGTTGACGTGGAAAGACTCCATGCCGTAGACGCCCCGATACTTGCCCTGCTGCACAATTACTGCCAGCGGGTTACCCACGGGACCTGCCCCGGCTTCTTTCGCCGCCCGATCGCGATAAAGTATTGGAGCCTCGCCCGGACGTTGCATCTGGACCAGGGACAGGCGGTTGGCGTCGCGCTGAAGCGTCAATTCAACACCGGAATCCGAGATCGTGAAGACAGCCCTTCCCTGTGACAACTCCTCCACCGCCTTCATGTCCCCGGGGTTCGGCGCCTGAATACGATTCCTCGGCTGAGCACAGACGGTTCCGAGGCAAACGGCAATCGCCGCGGCGCACGTTACAAGTCGATTCGTCATTGGGCAGGTCCTTTGTGTGATTTCGGTCAAGGTTTGACGACCGATCCGTCTACCGCACGGTCAGTCTGATACGCGCCGCCGTTCGCGGCTTCTTCCAGGGGGTATTTCGCTGCCATTTCCTCATTGATGTCCACCCCGAGGCCCGGCTTGTCGCTGCCATACAGGTATCCTTTTCGAATTTCGCCTGTGCCCGGCATCATCTCGTGGACCTAGGGAGAGAACTGGTTCTCCTCCTGAATGCCAAAGGCGGTGCTCGAGATGTCCACGTGGTAGCTCGCCATCTGGTTGACCGGGTCGTTCTCGCCACCCTCCTGAAACGCGGTCTTCACGCCGAATATCTCACAGAGCGTCGCCACTTTCTTGGCTTGGGTGATGCCTCCGATAGCCGTCACACGGCAACGCACGAAGTCGATCAGCCGGTCAGTGATTAGGGGCAGGTATTCGTAAGGGTGACTGAAGACTTCTCCCACCGCTTGGGGCGTTGAGCACGCCTGCCTGATGTTGCGAAACCAGCTCAGTTGCTCGGGCGGGAGGATGTCCTCGATAAAGTACATCTGGTAGGGTTGCATGCGGCGAGCGAACTCCACTGCATTGATGCCGCTCAAATGGGAGTGGACATCATGGAGGAGTTTCGGCTCGAAGCCCAATTTGGATCGGACATAGTCGAACACCCGCGGAACGAAGTCCACATACACTTCCTCATCGAAGGCCAAGCCCCCAGGCGCCCCTTCCGGCCGCCCTCCCTTGCTGGCGGGCAGGAAGCCACCCCCGCCATACCCCCCTTCACCGCACTGAACCCGCATGTGGCGGTAGCCCTTTGCCAGTGACTGCTCAACGCTGGCCACCGCGGCCTCCTTGTCGCGCCCTCCGGCATGGTCGTAGCAGGCGACGGCGCCTCTGGTCTTGCCGCCCAGCAGTTCATAGACCGGCATGCCTGCCCGCTTGCCTTTGATGTCCCAGAGCGCCTCATCCATCGCGGCGACCGCTTTGTTGTTCACGGGGCCGTTCCGCCAGTAGGTTCGGAGGTGAGAGGACTGCCAAAGATCTTCGATTCGGTCAGGGTTCTTGCCGATCAGCCAGGGCTTGAGATGCTTTTCAAGTGCAGCTATTACCGCGTGTGTCTGGTAGTTGTCGTTGGCTGAACCAATGCCGTATAGACCGGGCTCACTCGTGATGACTTTGAGAAACACCCAGCGGTAGCGTCTACCCGCAGAGGTGGTGATCACCTTGACATCCTTTATGGTCAGTGGTGGCAGGCCCTTCATCCGGTTCGCCAGATCCTGAACCGCGGCGGCCCGCATGACCGGCGCTGCCAGTATTCCCCTACAAAGGTCTCGGCGTCTCATTGGTCCCCTTCCTGCCTTTGGCATCGTGCTTCAAGGTCATTCAGCCAGTAGACTATTCCTAGATCGGATGCGCCGTCTATTACGATCGGGCTGAATATTCTGAGAATCCTATCAACCGGCGACTTGGGCTGCTCATGACAGCAACTGGCAGTAACGCCTCGTGAGTGACGACCCGCCGCTGGAGACAGCCGTGCAGGATAGCGACTGCAGTAAGGTCCCCACAACGCCGGATTGGAGTCCAGCGGCAGCCACAACCGCGCATTGTTTGATGATTGTTCCATCCAGGCGCCCCCCCCCACCTCCATTCAAAGCGTCGCGTCCCTCGCGGAAGGGATACTTAGCAGCGAGTCTTTCGTCCACCTCGATGCCCCAACCTGGCGCATTCGAGCATTTAGAGCAATTTCTGAAACAATAAAGGCTGTTCTGGCGATTCTTCCGTGGCTGGAAGATGGCGGTTACTTATTCGGACGACTTACGACGGAAGCTCTTGGAGGCACACCCGCGGGCCGAAGGGAGCTTGCCGCAATTGGCTAAGCGGTTCTGCGTCAGCGTGGGGTGGGCGAAAAAGATCTCGGCCTGCCTGACCCGTACCGGCAAGATGGAACGCCCGCTTGGCGGCCGGCGCGGTCCGGCCAGCAAGATCACGGCGGAGATTGAGCAGGAGGTGAAGAACTGGATCGCGAAACAACCCGACCTGACGCTGGCGGAACTGCAACTCCGGTTGCATGAGCAATGCCAGTTGGAGATCAGCCTGTCTCGCCTGTGGACGGTACTGAAACGGGTGGGACTGCGGCTGAAGAAGAGTCGATCCATGCCTCCGAACAGGACACCGAGTCAGGCCGGCTCCGGCGGGCGAACTGGCGCCAGATCAGCCAAGAGATCAACGCGGAGCACCTGATTTTCCTGGACGAAAGCGGCGTCCCCACGGAGATGACCCGACGCTGGGGTCGCATTCTGGGCGGCCGGCGGGTGGCCGATGCCGTTCCGGCGGGACACTGGCGAACGCTGACGGTACTGGGTGCCATCTCGGTGTCCGGTTGGGTGGCCACGATGACCATCGAAGCGCCCACCGATGGCGATGTGTTCCTGGCTCACCTGGAACAGTTGCTGTGCCCGCAACTGTAGTCCGGTCACTGCGTGGTGATGGATAATCTGGCAGCTCACAAGGTGGCCGGAGTTCGGGAGTTGATCGAAGCCACCGGGGCACGCCTGCTGTACTTACCACCGTATTCACCCGACTTCAACCCGATCGAGAAGTGCTGGGCACAAGTCAAGCAACACCTGCGCGCCGCCAAGGCCCGTTCCTTATCGGTCCTGGAGCAAGCCATCACCACAGCCTTGGCCACGGTCACATCTGACCAAGTCAAGGCCTATTTCCGTCACTGCGGATATGGTCTATAGAAATGAGGAAACTGCTCTCGTGCTCTAAGCCTTTGCGCTTCACGGGTCACCTTGCTTGGTCCATCAACTGCTAGCGATGGCCTGTGCGCCGGCCCACCAGCCTAGTGATAGCATCACAACAGAAGAAAGCAGAATCCTTATAGAACGCTTCAACGGACTCCAATACTATCGCTTTAGCTGCGGTTTCGGCTTTGCCGGGCCACGCGAAAAAGGAGAGACACAATGTTCAGACTAGCTGCTTTTCTCTTGGCCGGCACCTTATGTATCCTGGCTCAGACCAACACAGGTTCGATCACGGGTACGGTCTTCGACCAGCAGAGGGCTGCAATTGCAGGTGTGAAGGTCACAGCAACGAATGTCGGTACGAATGTCAGCCAGAGTGCGACTTCCACGAGTTCGGGAGGCTACACCATCCCGGCGCTCACCCCAGGAACCTATCTGGTGACCGGCGTGGTGGCTGGTTTTGACAAGGCCTCAGCACAGCTCACAGTGGCATCGTCAACGACCGCAACGCTGGACATCACACTGACTATTGGCGCCACCAAGGCCGAAGTCACCGTAACTACGGAAGTGAGCCGGGTCCAGGAGGCCAACGCGGCTGTTCAGTATGCGATCAACCCACAGCAAATAGCAGAACTGCCGATCTTGAACTCCAGCGTGCTACGCGCCCTGGAGATGATCCCTGGTGTTGTTGGGGAGGCAGGAACCGAGCAGACAGCGGCTACCATGGGCTACACCATGCCTGGCGCCACACTCTCTGTCGGAGGCGGCCGCATGGGCACCACCCAGTACAAGGCGGACGGCGTTGACAATTCCAGCATGTACTTCGGCCGCATCGCCCAGTCATTCAGCGCCGACTCCATCCAGGAGGTCCAGGTCCAGCAAAACAGCTTCAGTGCCGAGTATGGGCGGGTAGGCGGCGGCGTGGTGAGCATGACCACCAAGTCCGGCAGCAACGAATTCCATGGCACAGTATTCTCCTTCATCCAAAACGATGCCTTGAATGCATCGCCATACACCAACACATATCGCTTCAAGGGGAAACAACGGCTGTGGCGCGGAGGCGGCGTCATTGGCGGACCCGTGTACATTCCCAAGGTCTACAAGGGTCGCGACAAGAGCTTCTTTTTCGCGAGCTACGAGCCGCTCCGGCAGTCTACGTCGACCACTTGGTACGAGAACACGCCGACCGCTATCGAACGAGAGGGGGATTTTAGCCAAACGGTGTACAACCGGAGGGACAACGTCCCGGTGAATATCTTCCGGCAGTTTGAATAC
This sequence comes from Bryobacterales bacterium, assembly GCA_038327695.1. Classification (GTDB taxonomy): domain Bacteria; phylum Acidobacteriota; class Terriglobia; order Bryobacterales; family Bryobacteraceae; genus Paludibaculum. The sequence goes on along the minus strand of JBBQLF010000018.1, from coordinate 13,457 downwards.
AACGCGGCGGGCACCGGACTATCCAACACCAGGCTCATCATGCCTGCGGGCACGCCATACCCTGCGTGGCCCGGGAACAAGATCCCGAAGTCTCTGATTTCACCTATCGGCAAGAAGCTGATCGACCTCTTCCCCACGCCTAATTATGTGAATCCGGACCCAAGTCAGACGTCGAACTATGGCGCGCCCATGTCGGTGGACAACACCGACAACCGCTACTCCGTTAAGTGGGACCAGGTGATTACATCAAGTAATCGCATGAGTTTCCGTATTTCGACTACGCCCACAACGGGCAAGCGGTTCTACTATGGCGGGAAAGACAGTCTCTTGGACATGAACGCCTCCGACAGGAGCACCGGCACGGGTCTGGCGTTTAACGAAACCTTCACCTGGGGCGGCAACAAGGTCAACGAACTCCGTATGGGTTTCAACCGCTCCTACAACGCCCGCGTCGCCCCGGACATTCAGAACTCCAAGAACTGGTTTGCGGAGTTCGGTCTGCCTTCCAGGCTGAGGATGGGTATGCCCCGGTTCAATTTTACCAATGCCGCATCAGTGGTAGCCGGAACGGGCAACTACCAAATCGACAATGTCTTCCAGTTGAACGAGATCTTCAACTACCTGCGTGGGCGGCACAGCATCAAGGCGGGCTTCGAATTCATGGCGCCGCAGCAGAACATCACCAACTGGAACAATGTCCAGGGCAGTTGGTCGTTCGATGGCAACATGACCGGTATCGGCACCGCGAACACGGCCGAATACCTCGGCATTCCCAATGCACCTACCGGACGGGGAGCTGCATCTCTGCTGCTCGGATTTCCGTCCTCGATCAACATCGCTCCCGCAGTTATCCCGTATCAGTACCGTTGGAAGTACTACGCCGGTTTCCTCCAGGACGATTATAAGATCACCCCCCGGCTAACCGTGAATCTCGGCCTGCGCTACCAAGTGGAAGTCCCCCGCTCGGAAAAGAATCACAACCAGGGCAACTTCGTCAACGACTACGCCATAGATTCACGCGGACAAAGGGTACTCGGCTACATCCAACTGTCCGGTCTAGGTAAAGGGGCGAACACCCTGTACCCCACCCGCTACAACAACATCGAGCCGCGCTTCGGCTTTGCCTACCGGATCGAGGGCATAAAGTGGTTGAAGGTCGCACGGGGCGGCTACGGCATTTCGCACGTGCCCACCAACGGGCTCTTTAATTCTCCCTATCCCGACTTGAACCCGCGAAGCGATCAGCTGGCGCTCCAGGGCGGCAAGGACGGCGGGCAGGTCCAGTTGGACTGGAATCCTTTGGTGTTACCCGACAACTGGACTGCCTGGCCGAAGGACGGCGTCTTCGCGGATATAAGCCGGATCAGCACGCCGGCCTACCTGAATCAGAACGTCACGATTCCCTATCTTCAGCAATGGAACTTGGGACTGGGCTTTGAGTTTGGCAAAGACTACGCGTTCGAGGCAACTTATGTCGGCTCGAAGGGAACTCAGTTGTTCGGTCCAGCCAGGCGCTTGAACACCATCGACCAGGCGAAGTACGCCGAGCAGTATACGGCGGGGCTCAACATGTCCGATCAGTTTGACAATCCCTATGGGTTGGTCAACTCCGCTGGCAACATTATCAAGGTCAGCCGTTCCGCGTTGCTGCGGCCGAATCCCATGCTGGGTGCCATCGCCGATCCACTGGCTCAAGGGCACAACAGCAGCTATAACAGTATGCAGTCCCAACTGACCAGGCGCTTCTCTCAGGGGGTGCAGTTCAACCTCAACTACACGTTCAGCAAGAACCTGGACTCCTCCTCCTGTGAAGGGCAATTCTGCACGACGAACCTCGGTGACTGGGCGAATGTCAACCCGCAACTCTATGGCGGTAGCCGAGGATTGGAGCGCAGCGTTTCCACCTTCGACATCAAACACAACATCCGGTTCTCATTCAACGCTGAACTGCCCTTCGGACGCGGCAAGCTGATCGGACGCAACGCGAATCGGTTCGTCAATCTTTTCATTGGCAATTGGAAGGCCGCAGGACTCGGTTCGATTCAGAGTGGCAGGCCCTGGGCGACGGGCAATGGCTCGAGTGCCGGCTTCCCTGACGATGTCGGCACCATAAGGGCAAACTGGAAACCCGGCGTTACCGGTTGCATCGCTAACCCCAACTGGCGCAACCAGCTCAATGACCAGAACCGGCGCTGGGCCAGCTACTACATGGTGGATCAGATGTTCATGCCTGCCTCCCGCTTCACCGTCGGCAACACTTCGCGCACACTCGACATGTGCCGGATGCCCTGGTCCCAGACCTTCAACGCGTCGCTGTTGAAGGAGATCGTATTCCACGAGCAGATCAAACTCCAGATCCGTGCCGAAGTGTTCGGTGTGCTGAATCACGTCAACTTCATCGGCAATGTGAACAGCACCAACATGTTCACCGGGCTGGATTACCAAAACTACGTGAATCCTCCGGTTGACGTTGTGAGGAACATCTCAACCAACTACACCAGCATGACTCAGAACATCGGGCCAACGCGCACCATGCAGGTCGGGTTGAAGCTCTTCTTCTGACCCGGCACTCTCTCCGGGGCGCTTTCCACCGGCAAAAAGCGGTGGAGGGCGCCCACTTTTCTGACTCCGAAAACTCATCCTGCTGACCTGCCCCCCTGTCCTTTCGCTTAAAGGCTGGAGGGGAAACGATCTTTGTCATGGCGTCACGTCTTGTCTCTGGAGGTAACCGATGAATGGCTGTTCTTCTTTTTTTCCACCTCGAATGGTGCTGAATGCGGTAATCGCCGTGTTTTTGACCGCCAATCCGGCCTGGCCCGCTGCCGGTGTCTTCAACGTAAGAAACTTCGGCGCTGCCGGAGACGGCGCCACGCTTGACACTGCCGCCATCAACAGAGCGATTGATGCTTGCACCTCGGCAGGCGGCGGGGAAGTGCGCCTTCCGCCTGGCGCTTACTTGTCGGGTACCGTCCACATGAAATCCAACGTGACGCTGCGCGTCGACGCAGGCGCCCGTCTCCTGGGAACACCCGATCTGACGCAATACCAGAACTACGATGCGCCTGCCGGAACTTTCGAGGCCAGAAACAAGAGATGGCATCGCGCCCTCATTCTTGTCGTTGGCGTCGAGAACGTCGCCATCACCGGAGATGGAGTCATCGACGGGAACAAGGTCCACGACCCCCAGGGCGAGGAGCGCATGCGTGGTCCGCATACCATCCTGGCCGGCAGTTCCCGCAATCTGACCATCCGCGACATCACCATTAGAGACTCGGCCAACTACGCGATGCTGTTCGAATGGACTGATCAGATTGACATCCAAAATGTGAAGGTGACCGGCGGGTGGGATGGCGCGCACCTCAGGTGGTGCCGCAATGTGGTGATTTCCGGCTGCCAATTCTATACCGGTGATGACGCGATCGCTGGCCGGTACTGGGAGAACGTCCTAGTGACGAACTGTGTCCTCAACAGTTCCTGCAATGGCATCCGCGTGATCGGGCCAGCCAAGCATCTTATTATTCAGAACTGCCTGATCTATGGTCCGGGGCTCCATCCGCATCGCACCGGTGGGAGGTTCAACCTCCTGGCAGGAATCTATCTCCAACCCGGATCCTGGGATCCGAGTGAGGGCGACCTGGACGACGTCCTGATTTCGGACATCACCATGCGCAACCCGGCCACTCCGTTTCGTGTGGTCATGCACAAGAACAACAAGGGTGGGGAAATTGTCTTCAGTCGCATCTCGGCAACCGGCGTATATCGAGGCGGCATTTCGCTGGAGAGCAATGACGTGCCTGTGCAGCGTCTCGTGCTGCGCGACATCAGCATCGAATACGGCAAGGACGATCCGGCCCTAAAGGCCGAGCATCGCTCCCTGCCCGCTTGGGGCTTGACGGCCCGGAACCTTAAGGAGCTTCACCTGGAAAACGTACGGCTGTCATCGGTCGAACCGCAGACACGACCGCTGATGATTCTGGATGACATTCAATCCGTCAGTGTCGATGGGCTCCGCAGCGCGCCATACAGCGGGGATGGCGCATCCATCGTCATGAACCGCGTGCCTCAACATGAGATGCATGACATCGGTTCGCAGTTGCTGGAGCCGCGTTGCACCAGTCTCTCCGCCACCGCTCCAGGCGGGGGCGCCATCGTTGCAGGCGGACCGGTGGATGTCACCGCAGTCATCGCGAATACTAACCAGGCCGGCTTGGGCAAGGTCGAGCTTGAAGCCGATGGCCGGAAGTTCGTCCGTTGGATTTGGCTGAAGCAAAACGAGACGCGGCAAGTGGTCTTTGGAGGACTGAAATCAGCGGACTCAGGTGCGCTGGAATTGCGCTGTGGGGCGATTAGAAAGTTGGTGGGCGGGCGCTAGCCTGTGCTCCGCAAATACTTGAGCGTCGCTACGCGGCCTCCTTCTTCAGCCTGTATTCGTGATGCAGTCCGCCAAGAACCGGCGTTGATTCGACGCGGTACCCAGCGGGGAGCTTGTGTCTATGCGGGCCGGCCACAACTGTGGCTTGGGATGGTTCCTGAATTTCTGGAGTCAACGCGGAGTGTCCGCCTGAGTTCGATCGTCTCATGTGGCCCACCTGGCCAACCCCGGATGCCATGATGCCGGGATGGACAGGAGAGACAAAGTGGAACTATTCGAAGAGATCCGGCGCGGATACGCGGCCGGCGAGACGATCGTGGGCCTCACGAGGTCAGACAGCATCCACCGGCGAATGATGCGCCAGGCGGCCGTCGGCGCGATCCCGCCGGAGCGGAAGAAGGCGGTGCGGGATGAGCCGAAGCTGGGCCCGGTGAAGGCTCACATCGACCAGATGCTGGAGAGTGACCGCCAGGCGCCCCGCAAGCAGCGGCACACAGCGCATCGAATCTGGATGAGGCGCTGTGAGGCCGGCAACCTACACCTCTTCCTGGTACCCGTTGGAGTATTACTTCGAATTGAGGGAGGGACCGAACTCAGCATGGCTGTATCCGGGGTCCCGCCCGATCTCGCTGGCCAGCCCTCTTACGTGGTGCGCCAGGCCTGATGACCGCCTACCCGTTGCCCGCCGCGTTCGCCCGGTGCAGCAGCGCCTGCATGTAGGCCATGCCGAGGTTGTACGCCGGCGGTATCGACATGGTGAGCCCGGGGCTGTCCGGAGATTCGGAGTGGCACCAGACCGGCGCCGCCCGCCCGCTATGCCGGGAGTGCTTGCCTGCCGTCCCATGCGAGCGTCTTGCTGGTCCGCATCGCCTGGATCGCCAGCAGCGTGGGAAGCGTCGAGCGAAACCCGGCTTCCAGGTCGCACGCCGGCTTCTGCCGGGATTTCACGCAATCGATGAAATTGTGCGCGTGCGCCACAGTACCTGCGCGTTCCGCCTGAATCTCCGGAATGCCGTTTTCGTAGTGCACCACATCGAACAGCGGCTTCTCATTGGCGCGGCGGAGTTGCCGCGGCTTGGCCAGGTAACCGCTGCGGTTGGCCAACAGCATTCCTTTTTGGCCGTAGAAATACGTGCCTTCGGGGGCGTGCTCGTTGAGCGGCTCGGTGTAGTTGGCGAACGTCAGCAGAAAGTCGTCGTACTTCCAACTCACGCTGAATAGATCCGGCTGGACGTCAAGGCGGGGCGTTCCGTTGTAGCTGCAAACCCCGGAGGCGAGGCGTGGTTCGTCCGCTCCCAGCATCCAGATAGCGATGTCGATCAGGTGCACTCCCCAATCGGTCATCAAACCGCCACCGTAGTCGTAATAATTACGCCAATTCCGCTGGCGATTGGAGGTGTAGGGGCGGCGGGGCGCCGGTCCCTGGAACATCTCCCAATCCAGGTCCGCCGGCGGCGGCGCCGATTGCTGCTCGGGCGGCGCACCACCCCCGTTGAAGGCCAGCGCCGCGTGCGACACTTTTCCGATCAATCCTTCATGCAGCAGCGCATTGGCTTTCTGGAAGCAGGTCATATTGCGCTGTTGCAGACCTACCTGCACAACGCGGTTGTACTGCCTGGCGGCTCCGATGGCGCGCAGGCACGGCTCAATCTCATTCGAAAGCGGCTTCTCGACATACACGTCTTTCCCGGCGGCGCAGGCCTCTACGGTAATCGGACAGTGCCAGTGATCCGGCGTGGCTACGATCACCGCATCGATGTCTTTCCGCTCGAGCACCCTGTGGTAGTCGCCGTAGATGTCCTGCACGGACAGGCTTTGGGCCGCCTTCTGGGCGTTCGGCTGGTAGACATCGCACACCGCAACGATGGAGCACGCCGGATGCAAGGCCATCGCCGACGCGACATAGGGGCCGCGCCCACCCGCGCCGATTACACCGACCCGCACGCGCTCGCCGGCGGGCGCCTGAGCCGCTGCCAAGGCCCCGGCGGTAAGTTGCTGCACGAAAAGTCTTCTATCGATCATGGATTCCTCGCGAGTTACTTCAATTCCTTGACGGCAACATTCCGGAAGCGCTGGAAGCCGCCGTCCTTCCACCGCTCCAACATGTGTACTTGTAAGCCGATGAAGCCTTCCACCGCGCCGCCAGCCGAGTGGTTGGCCGTGTCGGTCCAGTCCAGCACCTTGGTTTCGTTCAACCATGCCTGTATGTGCGGTACGTCGCCCTCGATGCGGGCGCGGACCTTGTTCCAGTCCTCGCGCTTCCAGACCGTCTGCCAATCTACTTCAGCGCCCCCTCCACGCACGCCCTGTAGCCTTTCGCCGTAAATACCGCCGACACGCCCGCCCCGGAGGTAGTCGATCGTGATCTGGTAAGCGGCTCCGTCTTCGCTCGAACGGAGAAAGATGCCGCCGTCGCAACCCCAGTCGGGCCAGATTTCCGCGTACACTTCGAAGTTCCGATACTTCTGGTTGGACACCAGCAGTCCGCCGCGGAGGAAGGGGTTCTGGGTGCCCAGCAGCACACCGCCCACCACCCGCCAGTCCGGCGCATCGCCGTGAATCGAGGTCCGGCTGACGTGCCAACCCGCCGTATCCTTGCCATTGAACAGGAGGGAGAATCCGTCCGGGATCGCCGCCTGAAGTGCCACGTCAAAGGTCAGGTTCTCACCCGCCGCGAGAGCAAGCCCGAACTTGTCGAACCTGTAATAGCCTGGCGCGGTGACCACCAGAAAGTAGTTCGCGGCGGCTAGAGCGGGGAAGCGGAAGACGCCTTGGCGATCCACCGCCACGGACCGCGTGACAAACTGTTTGAGGTCGCTCAAGTACACGATGGCGTCGCGCGGGGTGGAGCCGTGTTCCTGCCGGACGACTCCGGAAATCGATCCGGAAACCGTTTGGGCGCGCAACGCAGTCATGAACGCAAGGGCCAGGAGTGTGCCGAACTTCAGAAAGGGTTTGACTCGCACTGTGTGTTTTTTCGTCGCGGACCCGCGCGATCCTCCAAAGACATGCTACACCTGGGGCAAGCCCTCCGAATAGGAATATCCAACCAGGAAGTCTGACAAAACTATCATTTGCAGGAGTCAAAGGAAGTAGGATCTTCAGAAAACATGATCCAAAACTCCTAGAGAAGGATGGCTCGCCTGCGTTATCGTCAAGTCACCATATCTATGCGCACAAGACGCGAATTCTTTGGCGGCGCTGCCGCTGTCATCGCCACATCCGCCCGGCCCGTGCTCGGCGCCAACGACCGGGTCCGCGTCGGAGTAATCGGGAACGGCCACCGCGGAACGTACGTGATGCGCGGCTTCATGGCATATCCCGATTGCCAGGTGGCGGCGCTGTGCGACGTCAACCAGGCCAAAATGGAAAGCGCCCAAAAAGTGGTGGGTGCCACCGTGGACAAGTATGGCGACTACCGGCGGGTGCTGGAACGCAAGGATATCGATGCCGTGCTGGTGGCTACTCCCGACCACTGGCACGGGCCGATCATGATCCAGGCCTGCGAAGCCGGCAAGGACGTCTACGTCGAGAAACCCCTGTCCAACAGTTTGCAGGTTGCACTGGAGATGGTGACGGCCGCCCGTAAACACAATCGGGTGGTGCAGGTAGGCTTGCAGCAGCGCAGTATCGACTACTTCGCCACCTGCCGCCAGATGATTCAGGACGGCTTGCTGGGGAAAATCACGCACGCGGCCATTATTCATCCCGGCGCCTGGGGAACCGATAAGGTCGATCCGAAAGCGACCCCTCCCGGGTTGGACTGGGATCTCTTCCAGGGCTCCGCGCCGAAACAGCCCTATTCCGACCATCGCTACAACAACTGGCGCTCCTATTACGATTACGGCGGCGGCCACGTTTCCGATTGGGGCGTGCACTGGACCGACATCGTCCACTGGTACCTGAACGACGACAAACCGCGCACGGCGTCGGCTGCGTCGCAGTATGTCCGCTACCACGCAACGGACCAGGTTCCGGACGTGTTCAGCCTCGCGTGGCAATACCGGGACTTCGTGATGACGTTCGTCAACTACGAGATGCCGGCCACCACGGAGCGGCAGACGCCGGGCGTATATTTCTTTGGGGAACGAGGCTCCCTCACGGTGAACCGGCAGGGTTACATCGCAACACCTAAACGCAACGCGCGCCGCGACGGGACCGTAACCTACGCGTTCGAAGCCAAGACCCACACGCCCCCTGCGGAATTGATCCCGCTCAATGCGGAGGCCAAGGCGCACGTGGCAAACTTCGTGGACTGCATGAAGACCCGCCAGAAACCGATCGTCGATATCGAAACCGGGTTCCAATCGACCTTGCCTACTCTGCTGGGCCTGATGGCAATCCGGTACGGTAAGACTTATGTCTGGGACGGCAAGAAAGCCAGCGCGGCATGAGGCGAATCATCTTCACCCTTCTCCTGTTTGCTGCTGAGCTCGCAGCCAGGGAACCCTTGTTTCTACTGCACCAGATCGATATAGAAAACTCTGAGTCCGTCAGCATCATGGACATGGACCGCGACGGGAAGTTCGACGTGTTGAGCGGCCGCTTCTGGTACAAGTGGCCCGACTGGGTAAAGACCGAGTACCTGGAGCCGCGCCTCGGCAGGCCCACCACGAATTGCACCGAACTGGTGATCGACGTCAACCAGGACGGGTATCCGGATCTGGTGGCAACTAACTGGGACAAAACTGGCATCTGGTACTACGAGAACCCCAGGCAGCCAGGAACCACCTGGAAGGGCGTCAAGATTCTGGAAACCGTCACCATCGAAGGCATCATCGCGTTCGACCTCGATGGCGACGGGATCCCGGATATTCTCCCGTCCCACTGGACCGACCAGCCGGTTTACTGGATTCAGATCAAGGACGGGAAGTTCATCCGCCGCCCCGTGGGTCCCAACGGTGCCGGCCACGGCATGGGTTACGCGGACATCGACGGCGACGGGAAGAAGGACATCATCACCGCGCGCGGCTGGCACCAGCAGATCAACCTGGAGAAGGACCAGTGGGAGTTCCACCCCGATTTCCACATCGAAGAAGGTTCGCTGCCGCTATTGACCTACGATCTGAACGGCGACGGACTGATCGACGTAATCTACGGTGAAGCCCACCGGTACGGGCTGTTCTGGCTCGAACAGAAAATGGTCAATGGTGCCCGCTCCTGGATCACCCACGTCATCGATGACACTTACTCACAGATCCATGTGATCGCGCTGGCGGATATCAACGGGGACGGAAAACCGGAACTGATCGCCGGGAAGCGTTACCGGGCGCACGACAACGCGGATCCCGGAGCGTTCGATCCGATCTCGATCAACTACTACACCATTGAGGCCGGCAAAGAGCCTAAGTTTATTCGGTATCCGATCGCGTTCAACTCCATCGCCGGTGCCGGAATGCAGTTGCAGATTGCCGACCTGGATGGCGATGGCGATCTGGATATCGTGGTCGGCGGTAAGTCCGGCCAGTACTGGTTTGAGAACCTGTTAATCGACAAAGTGCCGAAGGGCACGCGCGACATTCTGTTTAACCGCTATCCGTCGAAACGCTGATTTTTGGCTTCGCAAAAGGTGACGATTTATGCTTCGTAGAACCGTACTGCTTCTTTCTGCCGGTGCTTTCCTCGCGCCCATTTGCACGCCCCAGACCGCCGTTGGCGATTTCACGCTCACTGGCCCAGGGCTGACGCTCAACTTCACCTTGCAGAATGACCGTCTCGCGCTCCGGCAGATGCAGCGCGACGATGGCAAGCCGTTCCTGTACGCGGACCCGGCAGGCCGGGAACCGGGAGCCGGCGCCATCGGAAATCCCCTGGCCATGGTGGTGCGGCGCGGCGCCAACCAGACCGTTTACGGCATGAAGGATTTCAAAGTTCTCAAGCAGACTCACACCGACAGGAAGCTGATGGCTTATCTGCAACACGACGCCCTTCCCCTGTTCGTGTCCATGCAGGTGGTGGTGGATGGCAACGTCGCCAACTGGCAGGGCCAGGTCTTTTGGAATGGTGATGAGCCGATGGAAGCGGATATCTTTTACCCCATGCTTTCGCGAGTTCGCTTCGACGCCCCGGAAAGGGATCGCGTGTTGACGGCGCAAACCAGCGGCATTGAGTTGAAGCCGCTGAGCACCTCAAACTACTCGTCATCCTACACTGGCAACCTGGCCGCACCAGTGTTCCTGGCCGAGGGTGGCGGGCGCGGTCTCGCGTTCGTGGACGACAACCGTGCGGACTACGCGCCGGAGCCAGGCGCCGCGGCGCAACGCGGCCAGGCGATCGGTAACACGTTTCCGTTGCAGGGACGTGGCAAGAGCACCGGCGGCGATCAGGGGCCGTTCCTGGGCATCCGGTATACACGCGCATTCCGGCCCATTGGCATTGCGGGCGGCCAAGCCGAGTACAATAGCGCCGAACCGGCGGCCGGGCGCAACAACGCGCTGCCCATCCGCAAACTCGGCGATGCGGTGGACCTCGGCCCCGTAAAACTGTACGCCTACACAGGTTCCTGGAAGGTTGGAGCGGACTGGGCGCGTGCGCAGCGTGCCTGGCTCCCGATGCGTAAGTCTCCGGCCGTCTGGTGGGACCTGGCCACCGTCATGACCGAGGGCGACCTTGGCCGGGAAAGTACTTTCCGTGACCTGGGCCGCTTGTTCGTCAACAAACAGCGGACCTCCGGCAGCGACATTCACTTCATCGGCAACTTCTCCGCGGCAGAGGTGCTCGGCATCCAGTCCCAGAGCCGTGGCGACTATGTCTTTCCCTCCCCACAACTCGGTGGTGTTGACGACATGAAGCCTGGCATGGACGGTGTCCACGCTGCCGGCGGGCACATGATGTTCTACGTGGAAGGCTTGATCATGTGGAAGCGCTCCCAGGCCGGACGTGCCGCTGGAAAGGACTGGGCGCTCATGGAGCCGGACGGCAAGTATACCGAGCACTACAAGGGCTTTTGGCATATGTGTCCGGGGGTGAAGGAGTACCAGGAGTGGTTTGCAAACATGGCCGCCGAGGTGGTGCGCTCCACCGGAACCGACGGGTTCTTCATCGACTCATCCTATGCCACCTACAACCACCGCTGTTTCAACCCGGCGCACAAGCATCCCCATCCTGACGTCTGGAACTGGGGACTGCGCAACCTGATGAAACGCGTCCGTGAGGAAGTCGACAAAGTCAACCCGAATACCATCATCTTCTTCGAAGGTTGCGGCGACATGGGCCGCGAGTACGCGGATGGCTTCCTCGCGCACTCCGCTTTTTGGAGCAAGAATACGGCAGATGTCCCGCTGGTGCGCTTCCTCTATCCTGCCATTCAGACCTTCGATAGCTGGGGCTACGGGAAGGACGAAGCTCCCCGGAACCTTGTGTTCAACGCGGTAAACGGCTACCGGATTTTTGCGCACGGCCCCTTCTTCGACACTCTGGGTCCGCAGACGGCGAAGGTCAAGGAATATCACCGGCTGTTCCCGGAAGTCTACAAGGGGCGGATATCCGTGCTTGAGCCGGCTTGCGACAACTGCATGACGCAGATGTTCGAGGGACCTTTGCCGGTAGTGACGGTCGGGAACCCAACCGGCCAGCAAATGGATGCGTCGCTCACGGTTCCCGTGTCTGGCGCCATACTCTTCGACCGCGTCAGTTCCGGCCGTGTGCCGCTGGTCAAGGGCAATGCGAAATTAAAGCTCGCGCCGTGGGAGGTACGGTTCTACGAGGTCCGGCCGTGAGGTCCTGTATCCTGATGGGACAATGACGAAGAAGCCCCGCAGGTGCGAAGCCGGCCGGGAATGGAGCACCGGCCGCCGGGCGGATTGTTTGATAGCCACGTGCGGCAAGCCGCACGCTTCCCCGGCCTCGGTGGAGACGAACGGATGACGTCCGGATCGCTGGATTACGGGAGGAATCGACGCACTCCGCAGGTTCCGAACGCGATACGGCTGCGGCCTCGATCGCAGAAAGTACCTCGATACACCATCTACTGCAAATTAGGTGGCGCGTCCAGGTCGGATCAGACCAGTGTCGCTCTCTACAATCTCGAATTCGAAACCTGTTCAGGTTGGTTCTTGTGAACCAGATTTGGCTCGCGAGCCGTGGAGAAACCGGTTGGAAATGCGTTTCCCGGGGACGCAGCATGGTCTGCATGCGCGCCACCAAGCTGGCCGACCGCTCAGGCTCTGGAGAAACTTCGAGGAGGGTTGAGAGACGGGAGCCAGATATCGTCGACGGGCCACTTCCTCACCCAACTGAAGTTCGAATAACGTCCACGATGGGGACCCAGATGCAGCCGCAGTAATTGATTAGCGGCCTGGAGGCTGAGGGCTACTGCTGGCGGAGTGCTTGAAGCAGAAAGTGGTGGAAATGTTTCAAAGACTTTGGTAGTCTGCTCTTGACGGTACCCAGAGGAACTCCGTGGCCAACAAGCCGCAAGTCGAGCAACTGAGCCGGGAAGAGCTGGTCAAGCTGGTGCTTGAGCTCCAGCGGCAGATTGCCCAATTGCGTGAGGAGAACCAACGGCTGAAGAGATCGCAACGGCGGCAGGCTGCGCCGTTTTCCAAAGAGAAGCCTGTCGAGAATCCGAAGAAGCCAGGCCGGAAGAAGGGGCAAGGGCCATTTAGCCGGCGTGCCGCGCCAGTGGCCGAGCCGGATAAAACGGTGGCTGCCCCAGCGCCGCCCTGTTGCCCTTTTTGCGGCGGCCCGCTGGAGGAAGATGAGGTCGAGTTTGCGACGACGACCGATGTGCCGGAGCAGCCCAAGCCGGAAGTTTCCGAGTATCGAGTAGTAGTCTGCCATTGCCGGGACTGCGGCAAGAAAGTGCGGGGCACAGCGCCGGGGTTGGCTGCTGACCAGTATGGAGCAACCGCGCATCGGGTTGGGCCATCGGTGATGGCGGCGGCGCACGCATTGCACTACGGCGTAGGAGTGCCACAGCGGAAGGTTCCGGGAGTGCTGAAAGAACTGACTGGGGTGATGGGCGACAATTAGAAAGCGCCTCCAACGACAACTATCCAAGCAGCACTCGTAGCGGGTGTATCGCCCTCTAGCAGAACAAGGCCGCGGAGCGTCCTTGAAATGGGGCTTCGCCCCAAACCCCAGG
>JBBQLF010000017.1:0-18837 GCA_038327695.1 Bryobacterales bacterium | reverse complement strand
GGCGCGCCGCAAGAAAGACTGACGCGGGCGGCCGATTGGCTGATGGCGCGCGAGGTGCGCCGCAAAGGCGACTGGAGCGTGAAGCGGCCGGAGTTGGAGCCGTCCGGCTGGGCGTTTGAATTCGCCAACGAGCACTATCCCGATATCGACGACACGGCCATGGTGCTGCTGGCGCTGCTGCACGCCAAAGGTTCGGACCCGGAGGCCCAGCAGCGCTGCGAACGCCGGGCCATCAACTGGCTGCTGGGCATGCAGTCCAAGGACGGCGGTTGGGCGGCGTTCGATGTGGATAATGACTGGCAACTGCTCAACCGCGTGCCCTTCGCCGACCACAACGCGATGCTGGATCCAACGTGTCCCGACATTACCGGCCGCGTGCTGGAGGCCCTCTTCCGGCGCGGCTTCACCGACGAGCACCCGGCCATGCGGCGTGGGGTGGAGTATCTGCTGAACACGCAGGAAGTCAACGGCAGTTGGTATGGCCGCTGGGGCGTGGACTACATCTACGGCGCGTTTCTGGCCATGCGGGCGCTGCGGCATTCGCACGCACCGGGCGTCGAGGAGTCTCTGCGCCGGGCCGCGCGCTGGCTGACGGCCGTCCAGAATGTCGACGGCGGCTGGGGCGAGAGCTGTGCCAGCTATCTGGAAAACCAATTTGTGGCCGCGCCCAGCACGCCCTCCCAGACGGCGTGGGCGCTACTTGGCTTGCTGGTGACCGGCGACAGCCACCACGACAGCATTCGCCGTGGCGCGGAGTATCTGACAGTGACGCAAAAAGAGGACGGCACGTGGGACGAGACCCTGGCGACCGGGACTGGCTTCCCCAACGTGTTCTACCTGCAATACACGCTGTACCGGAACTACTTCCCGGTCCTGGCACTGACCCAGGCGCGCCGGGCGCTGACGCCGCAGCAGCGGGCGCCCGGCCTCAACCCGTGGGTCATGACCGCTCCGGCGACCTAATCCTGGTTCGGGCCGGTGGCGCGTGGTGCCGAAGGTGGGATGCGATACTGAAACCTCATCTAAACCTGAATACCGAAGTTACCCTCTACTGACGGCGATTCGAGGCGTTCCATAGCGGGATACGGGGCCGGTTGGCGATCAGCATCTCAGGGGCGGAGTCAACTTCGGCGAGGTTGGACATGGAGATTGGGGCGGAATTGCCCCACCGCCTGTTTGGCACCCAACTCCGAAAACATCTGAATCCGCTGGGCTTCACGTTTGACCTCCCGGGTCCGGCGGGTGACTACAATGCAGGGCAGACAACGCTGTTCGAGGAAGTTCAGCTGTGTGTCATTGAACCTAAATCCGGCAGTTGCGACCGTCAGAATCCGCCATCTACGTGTAGCCGCAACTGATTGCAGCAAAAACGGTTGTCACCCGGAAGATGATCTGCGCAGCAGTTGGAACTTGGTGGCGGCAAACGCCGAACCGGGTGCGGCGGGGGCCGAACTGCCGTTTTTAGGTTGAAGAAACCGGAATCGGCTCTGACCATGCGGATCGTGTGGCGCTGTCCCCATAGCGCCAGGGCTTGTTCGAGAAACGCCACCACTCCCCGGCTGGAGCCGCAGTTGGCGCTGCGGGGCCGGCCGTGGAGGAGGAAGTCGGCTTCTGACAGAACAGCCAGCAAGTGGGATGGCTGGGCCGCCCGTGTTTGTGATGGTTATGCCCTTTCGCCGCGCCTTCCTGTCGGCCATGGCGTCCGAAGATCGTGGAATCCAGGTCCGGGCTATAGCCGCACGGGCACACGATCCATCTGCCATTCGATGAGGCGGACAAACAGGCGCTCGACGTTGCCCCTGGTAAATCGTCGGAAGGAAACCGATTCAGTCCCAGCAGGGCCTGCCAAACGGAATCGCTGCGCAACCAATTGGCGTGTGCAAAGCGCTTGGCGCCCAGCAACACCGACGGGAGAAGGGCGGTGAACGGCGGGGTGGGATCGATCTGATGCGGTGATCGCCACTGCACTGGCATGGGGTCGCGGATGTTGCCGGCCCAGCCGATCTTTCGCGGGTCGGCGATGAAGACGGCCGCTCCGTCGAACGGTGTCACCGCACGCTGAGTTTCCCGGAGAATGAGTCGCTCGTCTGGCAGCAACGCCTGGATTTCTACCGGGGCCTTTCCCGTGCATTTGGATTCATCCCTCCGTCTTCACAGAGTCCTCAGGCGTTTGGGGAATCTCAACTTCGGGACGCGGGTTTGTCTATCAATCGTCCGTTCCTCAGAGCGCGAAAGTTGGGTTAACGACTTTGGCTGGTGGCTGGGAAACCGCCCGGCTCGCTCGCCGCCGCGATAAGTTCCCGTCATTCCGGGGAGAGCGCTGGCGAGTACGACGCGCACAGGACGGCTTGCCCGAGGGAGATGCCTCCGTCGTTGGGAGGGACGCGCTGGTGAGTGAAGACCGTGAAGTGGTCCTCGCGCAGAAGGGCGCTCGCCGTGGTGGTGAGGAGGTCGTTCTGAAACACTCCGCCAGAGAGCACTACGTTGGAAAGGCCGGTGCGTTGGGCGGCGGCCAGGATGAGGCGGGCGAGTGCGTTGTGGAAGCGGCGAGCGACGGCAGAGGGAGAGACGCCGTGAGCCAGATCGTCGAGCAGCGCGTGGATGAGCGGTCCCCAGTCGGCGTAGGCGGCGGTCAACGGCAATGGGTAGGCGGCGGTCTCTGTGGATGCACGAGCGGCGCGTTCCAGCAGCATGGCCGCCTGGCCTTCGAAGTGGCTCTCGGTGGCGATGCCGGTGAGGGCGGCCACCGCGTCGAACAGGCGGCCGGCGCTGGTGGTGATGGGGCAGTTCAGGTTGGTTTCGAGCATTCGCCGGATGATGGGCGGGGCGGCGCTGTCCAGGTGCAACGCGTGGCGGATGGCGGCGGCGGCGCGCCAGCCCTGGCGGATGGCCGCGTCGCCGCCGGGGAGGCGGAAGGGGCGGAGATGGGCGATGCGATGAAATTGGTTCTTATCGACGGCGAAGAACTCGCCGCCCCAGATGGTCTGGTCCAACCCGTAGCCGGTGCCGTCCCAGACGACGGCGAGGTAGGGTTCGGTGAGGCCGTTTTCGGCGGCGCAGGCGGCGGCGTGGGCGTGATGGTGCTGGACGGCGATCACCGGTTTTCCAGTGGCGCGGGCCCATTGGGTGGGGAAGTAGCCGGGGTGGAGATCGCAGGCGATTACGTCGGGCGAGAACTGGTAGAGGCGGCAGAGATCAGCGATGGTGCGCTCAAACGCGGCGCGGGCTTCGAGGGAGTCCAGATCGCCGAGGTGCTGGCTGACGATGACGTCCCGGCCGCAGGCGATGGCGACTGTGTTCTTCATGTGTGCACCGACGGCCAGGACGCGGGGCAGAATGTCAGGCACGCGGATGGGCAGCGGCGCGTAGCCGCGGGCGCGGCGCAGGAGCTGTTCCTTGCCCGCGCAGAGGCGGACGACGGAATCGTCGCAGGGGCGCGCAATCGGCCGGTTATGGGTGACGAAGAGGTCCGCGATGGGACCGAGGCGGTGGCGGGCCTCGGCGTTGTCGATGGCGATCGGATCCCCGCTGAGGTTGCCGCTGGTAGCGACCAACGGGTACGGATGAAGGCGCATCAGCAGGTGGTGGAGCGGTGAGTAGGGGAGCATCACTCCGAGAAACGGCGAGGAGTCGCTGACGTTGGGGGCCAGGTCCGTGCCGCCGGCCGGCTCCAGCAGAACGATGGGCGCGGCGGCGGCAGTGAGGATGCGTTCTTCCTCCAGCGAGAGACGGCAGTAGCGGCGCACCGCAGTGAGATCAGGCAGCATCAGCGCGAAGGGTTTGGCATCGCGTTGCTTACGGCGGCGGAGTTCGGCCACGGCCTTGGCGTTGCGGGCATCGGCCAGAAGCTGGAAGCCGCCGACGCCCTTGAGGGCGACGATTCCCCCGTGGCCGATGGTGGCGGCGGCTTCGGCGAGAGTGGCATCGAGTTGCGGACCGCAGACGGGGCAGGCGATGGGCTGGGCGTGAAAGCGGCGGTCTTCCGGATCCCGGTACTCCCTCTCGCAGTCCGGGCAAAGGGGGAAGTCCTTCATGGTAGTGTGCGGCCGGTCATAGGGCAGCGCCTCGATGATGCTAAAGCGCGGGCCGCACAGCGTGCAATTGGTGAAGGGGTAGCCGTAGCGGCGTTGGGTGGGCGTGGCGATCTCCGCCAGGCACTCCGGGCAGGTGGCGAGATCGGGGAGTATGCCGGTGCGGGGCGCAGCGGTGGACTCGCTCTGCCGGATCTCGAAGGATGTGCCGCCACCGGGCGCGAGCCAGGTGGATTCCCGGGCGAGGATGACGCCGGCAGCGGGTCTCTCGGATTCCAGGCGCGCCACGAACTCGTCCAGCCGGGTGCGGGCCGCCTGGACCTCGATGACCAGACCGTCCCCGGAATTCAGAACCCAGCCGGTCAGGCCGAGGCCCGTGGCCAGGCGATAGACGAAGGGGCGGAAGCCGACGCCCTGCACCACGCCGTAGAGCGCTAGGCGGAGGCGGACTGGCGTTTGGCTTGGCGTTGCGCCAACCATTGCATCCATGCGTCCATTCCCTGGCCGGTGGTGGCGGACAGATCGATCATCTCAATGCCGGGGTGGATCCGGCACGCGTTGGCGTGGGCTTCGTCCAGGTGGAAGGGCACCCACGGTAGCAGGTCGATCTTGGTGAACAGGGCTAGATCGGCCTTGAAGAAGATGCCGGGATATTTGAGAGGCTTGTCTTCGCCTTCGGTGACGCTGAGCAGGACGATCTTGGCCTCCTCGCCGAGGTCGTAGGCGGTGGGGCAAACCAGGTTGCCGACGTTTTCGATGAACAGAGTATCGATGCTCGCCAGATCCCAATCGGCGAGAGCCTTCTCGACCATGCGGGCATCCAGGTGGCAGGCGCCTGCCGTGGTGATCTGCCGGACGGGGAAGCCGTAGCGGGCCAGGCGGCGGGCGTCGTTGTCGGTCTGTATGTCGCCGGTGAGCACCGCCACTCGTTCCGTCTTCGGAAACGCTTCCAGGGTCTTTTCCAGCAACAGGGTCTTGCCGGAGCCGGGCGAGCTGATGAGGTTCACACAGAGGATCTTGCGCTCCAGGAACACCGCGCGGAGGGTAGCGGCGATGCGGTCGTTCTCGCTAAGGATCTTCTGCGCGACCTTTTCCATGACGGGGGGATTCATGCGACCTCCAGTTCCAGTTGGCTGAGTTCCAGCTCGTCGCCACCGAGGAATTGCGTCTCCTGGCAGAGGCAGTGCGGGCAGCTCGAATCGTGGTTGGCCACCTCGAACTCCCGCAGGCAGGAGGGGCATTGATGGCGGCGGCGGCGATAGTCGATTTCGAGGGTGGCGTTGTCCAACAGGGTGTCTTTCTTGAGGCACTCGAAGCAGAAGCGGAGGGACTCCGTGTCCACTCCGGAGAGCTCGCCGATGGCGAGAGAGACGCGTAGCACCGCGCGCGCGTTCTTCCGCTCAGCCTCCCCGATGGCCATGTCGATGACGGATTGTGCGATGCCCATTTCGTGCATGGGGTTCTCAACAGATGCGCGGTAGTTGGCCGCCGGCGAGCATGTCGACGATGCGCGTGGTGCCGTACGCGGTTTCGAGCACGACGCGCCCGGGGTTCGCTTTGGTGACCGTTCCGATGCGCGCGGCGTCGCGGCCCTGGGGGTGTGCGCGCATGGCCGCGAGCACGGCCTCGGCGTCTTCGGGGCCCACAATTGCGATCAATTTGCCCTCATTGGCGACGTAGAGAGGATCCAGACCCAGCATCTCGCAGGCGCCCTGGACCTCGGACCGAATGGGGATCGCGGTTTCCAGGATGCGCATTCCGGCCGACGACTGCGCGGCGATCTCATTGAGCGTGCTGGAGAGGCCACCGCGCGTTGGGTCGCGCAGGCAACGAATCCCCGGTGCGGCCGCCAGCATAGCGTCGACCAGCGTGTGGAGCGCGGCTGAATCGCTGGCGAGCACGGTGTGAAACGCGAGGCCCTCGCGGGCGGCCATGATGGCGATGCCGTGGTCGCCCAGCGTGCCGCTGAGCAGGATCACATCGCCGGGCCGGGCGGCGGCGGCGGAGATGCGGACGTTGTCACGAATCAGGCCAATGCCGGTGGTGTTGAGGAACACGCCGTCGGCAGCGCCCCGTTCCACCACCTTGGTGTCACCGGTGACGATGGAAACGCCCGCGGCCTGCGCGGCGCGGCCCATGGATTCGGCGATGCGGCGAAGATCGGCCAGGGGGAAACCCTCTTCGATGACGTAGGCGGCGCTGAGGTAGAGCGGCCGGGCGCCGGCCATGGCGAGGTCATTGATTGTGCCGTGTACGGCCAGCGAGCCGATGTCGCCACCGGGAAAAAACAGAGGCTTGACGACGAAGGAATCCGTGGTGAAGGCGAGACGCAGGCCGCCGAGCTCGAACTGCGCCTGATCGTCCAACCCATTGAGAATTGGGTTGGCGAGAGCGGGCAGGAAGATGTCGCGCATCAACTCGGCGGAGAGCTTGCCTCCGCTGCCGTGCCCGAGGAGGACGCGGTCAGTGCCGGAGATGGGGAGCGGGCAGTTGAGCAGCATCAGGCGATTTCCACTTCCTGGCGGCGGTAGCGATAGTAGGCCGAGCAGGCGCCTTCATTGGACACCATCGGCGCGCCGAGCGGAGATTCGGGTTTGCAGCGTTGGCCGAACGCGGAACAGTCCGTCGGCTTCTTCAGCCCCTGGAGGACTTGCGCGCTGATGCACTCGGCCGGCTCATCGGCTTGAATGCCTTCGGTGCCAAAGCGCCGCTCGGCGTCGAACTGCGCGTAGGCGTCACGAAGACGGAGGCCGCTTTGGGGGATTGTGCCGATGCCGCGCCATTGGCGGTCGGCAGTTTCAAAGACCAGGTCCGTGGCGCGGCGGGCATGAAGATTCCCATCCCGCGAAACGGCCCGGGCATAATGGTTTTCCACTTCAGTGCGGCCGGATTCCAGTTGTTGGACGAGCATCAGGATGGCTTCCAGTAAATCGACGGGCTCAAAGCCACCGACCACGATGGGCACCCGGTACTCGCGGCTCAGCTCCTCATACGCCTCATAGCCTGTGACGGTGCAGACGTGGCCCGGGGCGACAAAGCCTTGCACCCGGTTTTCGGGCGATGACAGGATGGTGCGCATGGCCGGTGGAACCAGGACGTGCGAGACGAGGAGGGAGAAGTTGGTCAGGCCGAGCGCCTGGGCCTGCTGGACAGCCAGGGCATGGGCGGGGGCGGTGGTCTCGAAACCGATGGCGAAGAATACCACCTCTCGGGACGGGTCGGCTTGTGCCAGCCGGACCGCATCCTGTGGCGAGTAAACGATGCGGACGTCCGCGCCGCGGGCGCGCAGGCGCAGAAGGTCTGTATGGACCCCAGGCACACGCAGCATATCGCCGTAGGAGGCGAAGATAACGTTGGGCAGACTGGCGATGGCAAGGGCCTTCTCCACGGTTTCCAGCGCCGTGACGCAGACCGGGCAACCGGGGCCGTGGACGATCTCCACCTGCGGCGGGAGCATGGCATCCAGGCCGTTGCGCATGATGGTGTGCGTCTGGCCGCCGCAGATCTCCATGATCACCCAGGGCCGCGTGACGGCTCTGGTAATGGCGTGCACGAGCGTTTTGACCGACGCCGCATCGCGATACTCATCCAGGTGTTTCATGGGGAGTGCCGCTTTGCAGGGCGCGGCCCGGCTAGAGCGGCAGAATCTCCTCGCGAGCGGGATTGAAGTTCAAGCGGCGCTTCTGGACGTAAGCGATGTTGCCCAGGTGCGAGGCCATGGCAGAGCGGTGGCCGATGTAGACGTCGCCGTTGGGCAGTTTGCGGGAACGCACGCAATCCAGGAAGTTCTCCACGTGATCGATGGTCTGGTCCCGGGGTGAGAGCACCTCCACTGGCTTGGATCCGCGTTCAGCGCTCTGATAGATGAACTTGCTGCGGGTGATCCACAGCTTTCCATCGGTGCCGCACATCTCGACGGCGGCGCCCTGAACGCCTGGGGCGAGGGTAGCCTCGAAGGTGGCCGTCCAGCCGCTGGGGTATTCCAGCAGCACGTTGATGGTGTCCGGCGCGGTGCGGCCGTCCTTGTAGTGGTAGACGCCGCCGGCCGCCACGGCGCTGGTGGGGCCATCCTCGTCCATGAACATGTGGACGACGTCGATCCAATGGGTGAACAGATCGGTGACTTGGCCGCCGCCGAAATCGAGATAGGCGCGGAAGTTCCAGTACTGCTGCGGATCGTAGTCGCGCCATTTCACTGGGCCGAGGTAGCGGGCCCAATCGAGATTGGACGGCTGGGTGGCCATCTTCGGCGGCGCCTTCATCAGGTGCGCGCCGTTGCCGTGCCACCAGGTGCGCGCCAGCGTGATCTTGCCGAGCTTCTTCGTCTTGAAATACTCATCCCGGGCTTGCAGGTAGATCTGGCCGGAGCGCTGCTGCATACCCACCTGGCAGATGCGATTGTTGACACGGGCCGCTTTGACCACGCGCGGGCCCTCTTCAATGGTGAGGGAGAGCGGCTTCTCGACGTAGACGTCCTTGCCCGCGTTGAGAGCGTCTATGGCGACCAGGCAATGCCAGTGGTCCGGCGTGGCGATCAGGCAGGCGTCCACCTCTTTCAGCTCCAACAGCTTGCGGTGATCGGCAAATGTCTTAGAGCCTGGGGCCTTGGTGGCGGCTTGATCGCGGCGATCGCCGAAGACATCGCACACGGCGGTGACGTCCACCTGGTTGGTCTTTTGGAAGGTGCCCATGACACCCTGGCCGCGCCCGCCCGCGCCGATGAGGCCGAGCCGGATTTTGTCGTTGGCGCCGAGGATCCGCCCATAGGAGAGGGCTGTCCAAGCCGCGCCCGCCCGAATCAGATCCCGCCGTATGATGCCGCTGCGTTCCATGGCCACGATTCTATCAATGCGGTACAATCCGTGCACGGTGACCTCCTATCTTCTTGTCTTCGCGTTGATGCAGGCTGCCCCGGAAAATATCCGGGAACGGATGACGTCGCTCATCGGCGGGTTGCCGGAGGCGCGCACGCCTCTGAACGAACGGACGGTCTCGTCCTTTGAGCGGCCGGGCTACCGCGTGGAGAAAGTGGTCTTCGAATCTCTGCCCGGATTCCGCGTGACCGCCAATCTGTATGTGCCGGCAACCGGCCAGGCTCCGTTTCCGGCGGTGTTAGGCGCTGCGGGCCACAGCGACAACGGCAAGGCGCACGATGTGTACCAGGCGATGTGGATTTCGCTGGTCCGCCGCGGCTACGTCGTGCTGGCCTACGATCCGCCTGGGCAGGGCGAGCGGCTGGAGTACTACGATCCGGAGCTGGGACGCTCGCGGATTGGCGCTGGCGTGAGCGAGCACAACTCAGCCGGTTTGCAGGCTTTGCTGACCGGTGCGCCCATTGCGCGCTACTTCATCTGGGATGGGATCCGGGCGTTCGACTACCTGCTGACGCGTTCGGAAGTAGACCCCAAACGCATCGCCGTGGCAGGCAACTCGGGAGGCGGCACGCAGGCCGCCTATCTCGCCGTGTTTGAGCCGCGTCTGGCGGCTGTGGTTTCCTCCTGCTACATGACCACATGGAAGGAACTGCTGGCCGGACCGGGCCCGCAGGATGCCGAGCAGATCCTGCCTGGTTTTCTCTCGGCCGGGTTCGATTTCGCAGATTTCGTGCGCGCCTTCGCCCCCAAACCGTTCCTCATCACTTCAGCCACGCGCGACTATTTCCCGATTGCCGGCGCGAGGGAGACGGCAGCCACGGCAGGATCGAATGTGAGCTTCTTCGAATTCGACGATACGCACGGTTGGAGCCAGCCTCGCCGCGAGGCAGCCCAGGCGTTTTTGGACCGGCACTTGAAAGGGATCGAGGGCGACGTCAAGGAAGAGCCGGTCGATACCGAGCCGGAGAGCGCCTTGTGGGTGACGCCTACCGGGCAACTCGCCACGTCGTTTGGCACGGAGACCGTGTTTTCGATCAACGCCTCCGTGGCGCGGCAGATCTTCCCCAACCGGCAGGCGGTTTCCATCAAGGATCCGGAGCAACTGCGGTCATTGGTCCGAAAACGCCTGGGTTTGGGCGAAACGCCGCCGGTTGCGATCAAGGCGCGAGTGGGTAAGCCGGCGGTGCTGGCGGTTGGTCTACCGGCGGCGGATGTGGCCGATCTGCGGCGCGTCGGCTTTGTGGTGCGGGAGTTGCCGCAACCGAAGCGGGAGGCGGGACGCAGTGGATACTCAGGCGCCTATCAGGCGGCGGCCAAGGAGTGGCTGTATGGCCGGACCCCGTTGGGCTGGCGCGTGGCGGAGATGTTGGCGGGCTTTCGGGAGTTGTCGGCGGATCCGGACGTGGATCCGCTGAACATCACGCTCTGGGGCAGAGGTCATGCCGGCGTGGCGGCGTTGCTGACTGCGGCGTTGGAACCGAGAGTGGCCAAGGTACTGGCCGAAGATAGCGTGGTGAGCTGGTTTGCGATGACGCAGGGCCGGCTCCACGACGACATCGCGGATCTGGTGGTGCCGGGAGTGCTGAAGGATTTTGACTTGCCGGACTTGGTGCCGTTGATTGCGCCAAGGCCATTCCTGCTGGGGGATCCGCGGACGGCCACAGGTGCGCGCGTGGCACCCCAGGCGTTGCGGACGGTGTATCCTGCGGCCCTGGTGGGCGCCCTGGAGCGTCCGGGCGGTTGGCCGGCAACCAAGGTCTACGGGCAGTGGCTGATGGCGCCTAGGGCGCGCTGAGCCCCACTACGGCAGTTGGATGGCCTGGCCGGCCACGGCGGCGAGGGTTTTCTGCTGGCCGTGGAAGCGAACCTTGACAGGGCCGGTTCGAGCCGCCCGAATGGTCGCCTTCATGAGTTGCCCTTCCTTCCCGGCGAGATCAACGGTGTAGCCACCGCGAGCCCGCAACCCGGTCACGCTGCCGGCCGCCAGCGCGGGGGGCAGCGCCGGCAGCAAGTGCAGGAAGGCTGTCTCGCCCACGGCGTCCAACGGCTTGGCGTACGGATCGTGACTTTGCAGCAGCATTTCTGCGATCCCTGCCGTGACGCCAAAGTTGCCGTCGATCTGGAAGGGCGGATGGGCATCGAACAGGTTTGGGTACAGGCCACCCTGCTGGCTGACTGTGCCGGCAGGTTTGATCAGATTCTGGAGGATCGTGTAGGCATGGGCTCCGTCCAGAAAGCGTGCCCACAGATTCACCTTCCAGCCCATGGACCAGCCGGTGGCCGCGTCGCCGCGGAATTCCAGTGATTTCTGCGCGGCTAGAAACTGATCCGGCGTGCCAAACGCGGTGACGTCTGAGCCCGGATAGACGGCCCGGAGATGGGAGACGTGGCGGTGTTTGTTGTGGGGGTCGTCCACGTCTTCCAGCCACTCCTGCAACTGGCCGTGGCGGCCGATCCGGTTGGTTGCGATGCGGGCTCGCGTGGCCGTCAGCCGCCGGCGGAGTTCCGGATCCGTGTCGAGAATCCAGCTGGCCGCGCCGGTGATGCCGAACAGGCTTCGGATGATCTGGTGGTCCATGGCAGGGCCCATGACCAGGCCGCCTTGTTCCGGGGAATTGCTGGGGCCCGAGATGAGCCATTCTTCGGTGGGGTGCTGGGTGAGGAACTCAAGAAAGAACAACGCGGAGCCCTTCATCAGCGGCCAGGCGGTGTTGCGGAGATAGGCCTTGCCGCCGGTGAACTGGTAGTGCTGCCAGAGATGAGCCATTCTTCGGTGGGGTGCTGGGTGAGGAACTCAAGAAAGAACGACGCGGAGCCCTTCATCAGTGGCCAGGCGGTGTTGCGGAGATAGGCCTTGCCGCCGGTGAACTGGTAGTGCTGCCAGGCGTGATGGGCCAGCAGTGGCGGCGCCGGCGTGTTGGTATTGGTGGGGCTCGCCGGTCCAGATAGAGCTCTCGTTGAGTTGGATGCGTTCCTTGGCGGCCCCGCCGAAGACCATCGCCCCCAGGCGGCCGTTGCTCACGGGCAGGGCTTCGGCCCATTGTGCGGCGGGCTTGTTGTACCAGAGGGATAGAGGATCAGCGGGCAGGGGTGTGACGAAGCAGAGCGCGAGCGGAACCGATAGGACAGGATGCAATTTGTAGGGCACCGGGGAGTCTCGCGCGAATGGAATCAGACTCACCGGTGCCAATTCAGTCTGTTACTTCATGAAGCCTTTGAGCAGGTCCATACCTGTTGACATCAGATCGCCCTGGGGCATTTCACCGCCTGGCGTGAGTTTGTCGACGAGTCCGGGCAGCACATCGGCCAGTTGGGAGGAGGCCTCTTCCGGAGCGATACCCAGTTGCGAGGCGAGCTGGCCCATCATGTCGCCCCCGAGAACGCTCTGCAGCTGATTCGCCGAAACAGGCATGTTCCGCCCGGTCCCCACCCAGGAGGCGGCCATCTCACCAAGCCCGCCCTGCTGGAACTTTGAAAGCAAACCGGCCAGGCCGCCGGGTTGACTGTTGATCAGTTGGAGGACCATGGAGATCATGGGACTCCCTCCTCCACCTCGGTTGCCGAGCGAGCCGCCGAGCACGTTACCGGCCAGATCTTCTAACAAGCCCATCTTGGTTCTCCTTGGGGTCTAGTCTAACGCTTTGATGCTGGTAGGAGTCTGATGGCTGCAACTCATCGTGTCCGTCATGCCGGATGCGACCAGTGCGCAGGCGTTGTCTGTAGCGGTGCGCACAGCCTCTTCCTTGGTGGAGCCCGAAGCCACCCGGCAGGAGCTGCGGCCATTGTAAGTGACGCAGACTTCCACGCGATGCTTCCGGTTGCCCAGCATGGAGTACGTCATGATGCCCAGGAACAGCGCGAAGCCCGCAATTCCGAGAAGAACGAGTGTGGTTTTGCTCAACCGAATCTACTCCGTGAAGAAGTTGCCCATTTGACGGAACTTCTCGCAGCGTTGTTCCACCAGTTGCTCCGGCGAGAGGCGCTTGAGTTCGTCGATCGCCGAGAGCAGGGTGAGTTTGAGGTAATCGGCGGCGCGGTCGTAGTCGTCCTGCGCACCACCTGGAGGCTCGGGAATGATTCCGTCCACGAGGCCGAGGCGCAGCAGGTCCGGCGCCGTAATCTTCAGCGCTGAGGCCGCCAGTTCGCCCTTGCTGGAATCGCGATAGATGATGGCCGCGCACGATTCCGGTGAGATCACGCTGTATACGGCGTTCTCCAAGATGTAGACCCGGTTGCCGATGCCAAGCGCCAGCGCCCCGCCGCTGCCGCCCTCGCCGATGACCACGACGATCACTGGAACCTCCAGCCGCGACATCTCCCGCAGGTTGTGGGCGATAGCTTCGGCCTGGCCGCGCTCTTCGGCGTCGATGCCGGGGTAGGCGCCGGGCGTGTCCAGGAACGTGATGATCGGCCGGCCGAACTTCGACGCCATCTCCATCACGCGCATCGCCTTCCGGTAGCCCTCCGGCTTGGGCATGCCGAAGTTGCGGATGAGCTTCTGCTTGGTATCCCGCCCCTTCTCCTGCCCGATGATCATCACCGGTTCGCCCGCCAGAGTGCCGAAGCCGGTGATGATGGCCGGATCTTCCCCGTAGGCGCGGTCGCCGTGGATCTCGGTGAAATCGGGAACCAGCCGCTCCAGGTAATCCACCGTGTGCGGCCGCTTGGCGTGGCGCGCCAGTTGGACTCGTTGCCAGGCCGGATTCACCGCGGGCATGCCGCGCAGTTGAAGCAGTTCCGCCTGGATCTCGGACAGTCGAGCCTGGGCGCCGGTGGACGTCATCTGGAGTTGGGACATCTCCCGTTCCAAATCGGCGATCTTGGGGCTCTGCGACGGTTCACTCATGGTCACTTCCATTTATGAGGCTAGCACTTCAAAGCAATCCGGTCCGCAAATGCGTTCGAGTTCCGCCTTGAACTCTTTGTCCGGGCGGATCTTCGATTTTATGTCCAGCAGCAGCGAGAAGTCCCGCTGTTTCTCGATCTTCAGGCGCACGGCAGTCTCCCCCGGCTTCGATGCAAACAGCGACTGCAGCGCGTCGGCCTTCCCGGCGGCGTTCGCCGTCAGGCGAATCCGGATCGTGACCACCGACGGCAGGTTGATCCGGACCAGGTCCAACGGGATCATCTCCTGGACATTGACCTTCACCGTGCCATCCTCTTCCGGCATGGCCTTGCCGCGGACCAGCACCGCTTTGTCTTCTTCGATCTCTTTCTGCAGTTGCTCATATCGCGTGGCGAAGCAGAGGATTTCGGTGCCGCCGGCCCAGTCCTCCAGTTGCATGAAGGCCCACGCCTTCTGCTCCTTGTTGCGCCGCTTCTGGATGCCTGTGAGAATGCCGCACAGCGCCACCTCATGGCCCTTCTCAATGTTGGAGTTCAGCAGCGTGTCGCTGGAATGCGTGGCGATCTCGCTCACCTTCCAGCGGTGGACGTCCAGCGGATGGCCAGAGATGTAGAACCCGATCGTCTCTTTCTCGCCCCGTAGTTTCTCCGCCTGCGTCCAGTCGTTGACCTTCGGCAGGATCCGTTCCTCGGTGGCGCCGGTCGTCATCAGGTCGCCGAAAAGGCCAGCCTGTCCACTCAGCAGGTCCTTCTGAGCGCGCTGCCCGGATTCCATGCACTCCTCGATGATGGCGAAAAGCTGCGCCCGGTTGCCGGCCAGGGAGTCCAGCGCTCCCGCTTTGATCAGGCTCTCCACCACTCGTTTGTTGACTGCGGTCAGATCCACCCGCTCGCAGAAGTCGTCCAGGCTCCGGAACGGTCCGCCCTCGGTCCGGGCGCGCACAATCGCCTCCACGGCCCCGGCGCCCACATTCTTAACCGCGCCCAGGCCAAACCGGATCTTGTCCACGCCCACCGGCGTGAAGTTCAGGCCGGACTGATTGAAGTCCGGCGGCAGCACTTCAATCCCCAGCGAGCGGCACTCGGCAATGTAGCGGACCACCTTGTCCGTGTTGCCCGTTTCCGACGTCAGCAGCGCCGCCATGAACTCCACCGCGTAGTGGCTCTTCAGATATCCGGTCAAATAGGCCAGGTAGCCGTAGGCCGCCGAGTGGGACTTGTTGAAGCCGTATTCGGCGAACTTGGCCAGCAGGTCGAACAGCGCTTCCGCCTTCTTGGGATGGTGGCCCTTGTCGCGCGCGCCCTGGAGGAAACGGGCGCGCTGCTTGTCCATCTCCTCCTTCTTCTTCTTGCCCATGGCGCGCCGCAGCAGGTCCGCCTCGCCCAGCGAGTAGCCTGCGATCATCTGCGCCACCTGCATCACCTGCTCCTGGTAGATCACCAGGCCGTAGGTCTCCTCCAGAATCGTCTTGAGTTCCGGCAGGTCGTAGGTGACGGGCTTGCGGCCGAGCTTGCGGTCCACGTAGTCGTCCACGAATCCGTTCTGGATCGGACCCGGCCGGTAGAGCGCGTTCAGCGCAATCAGATCTTCAATCCGCTCCGGGTGCGACCGCCGCAGCACATCCTTCATGCCGGACGATTCAAACTGGAAGACGCCGTCGGTCAGGCCTTGCGCAAAAATGCGCTGGTAGGTGTCGTTGTCGTCGAGAGGAAGATCCTCAACACAAATATCCTCACCACGGGTTTTCCGGATCAGCCCCAGCGCGTCGTGCATGATCGTCAGCGTGGTCAGGCCCAGGAAGTCCATCTTGAGAAGGTTTAGCTTCTCCAGGATGGACATGTCGTACTGGGTCACAATTTCGTCTTTGTTGGTCTTGTACAGCGGCAGCAGGTTGGCCAGCGGAACGGGCGAGATAACCACGCCGGCGGCGTGAACGCTGGCGTTGCGCGCCATGCCCTCCAGCCGCAGGGCAACGTCGATCACTTCACGGATGCGCGGATCCTTGGCGGCCGCCTCGTTCAGTAACGGCTCCTTCTGCAAGGCGTCGGCCAGTTTGATGTTGAGTTCCGCAGGGACCAGCTTGGTCAGCTTTTCCACTTCGCCAAAGGCCATGTCCAGCGCGCGTCCGACATCCTTCAGCGCCGCCTTGGCCGCAAGCGTGCCGAACGTGATGATCTGCGCAACCTGCTCCCGCCCGTATTTTTCCGTGACGTACTGGATCACCTCGCCCCGCCGGTTGGTGCAGAAGTCCACGTCGATGTCGGGCATGTTGATACGTTCCGGGTTGAGGAAGCGTTCAAACAGCAGGCCGTAGTGGAGCGGGTCCACGTCGGTGATGCCCATCGAGTAACTGACCAGCGATCCGGCGGCCGAGCCGCGGCCCGGACCCACAGGAATTCCCTTCGCCTTGGCATGACGGATGAAGTCCCACACAATCAGGAAGTAGCCCGAGAACTTCATCTGCTGGATCAGTTTGATCTCGCGGTCCAGCCGTTCCACGTACTCGCCCAGGTGATGCCGCAGGTGCCCTTTGGCCGACAGTCGTTCCAAGGGGCCGCGCCGCTTCTCAAAGCCCTGCCGCGCCACGTATTCAAAGTAGGTGTCGATGGAGTGTTCCGGCGGAACATCGAACTTCGGGAAGGGGTCTTCCACCTGCTCCAGCTTCACCTGGCAGCGTTGCGCGATATCCCATGTCCGGTCCAGCGCGTCTTCCACCTCGCCGAAAATCGTCATCATTTCGGCGCGCGTCTTCAGGAAGAACTGCTCCGTGGAAAACTTCAGGCGCCTCTCATCGGTCACCATCTTGCCGGACTGAATGCAGGTCAGGATGTCCTGCGAGCGATGGTCGGAGTGCTCCAGGTAGTGCGCGTCGTTGGTTGCAACCAGCGGGATGCCGGTTTCGGCCGAAAGCCGGTACACCTGCGGCATGACGATGGCGTCCTGCTCCAGCCCGTGGTGCTGAATCTCCAGGAAGAAGTTGCCGCGGCCGAACAGATCCTGATACTCGCACGCCAGCCGGCGCGCTTCGCCGTACTTGTCGTTCAGGATGGTCTCGTTGATGTCGCCTTTGAGGCACGCCGACAGCGCGATCAGGCCCTTGCTGTGCTGGGCCAGCAACTCTTTGTCGATCCGCGGCTTGTAGTAGAAGCCATCCAGGTAGGCCGTGGAGACCAGTTTGATCAGGTTCCGGTAGCCCTCCTGGTTCTCGCACAGCAGAACCAGATGGTTGTACCGCCGGTTGCTTTCGCTCTTCAGGTGCCGGGATTGCGCCGCGACGTAAACCTCGCAGCCGATGATCGGATGTACACCGGAGTCCACTGCCTTGAAGTAGAACTCCGCTGCGCCGAAGAGGTTCCCGTGGTCAGTGATGGCCACCGCCGGCATCTCTTGCTTCTGGACAAGCTTCATCAGCTTGCCGATCTCGCACGCCCCGTCGAGCAGCGAGTAATCGGTGTGGCAGTGCAGGTGTACGAAGGGCGTTTCCGACATCGGCTGGGTTGGATGAATGGTAGGGACGGGCAGATTCGAACTGCCGACCTTCCGCTTAGGAGGCGGACGCTCTATCCAGCTGAGCTACGTCCCCACTGGGGCCTCACTCTATTATGCTACCAGCGCTTCAGCCCTTTTGCGCCGATATCGTGCCGGATCTGCATGCCGTCAAAGTGAATCCGCGTGCACGCGGCATAGGCGTTGTCGATGGCGGCCTGCAGCGTGGCTCCGGAGTGCGTCACGCCGAGCACACGGCCCCCGTTGGTGACCAGTCGCCCGTCGCGCAGGGCGGTCCCGGCGTGGAACACTCTCGCTCCCGTCGCTTCGGCAGCCGAAATGCCGGTGATGGCGTCGCCTTTGCGTACAGTCCCGGGGTAACCGTGGGCGGCCAGCACCACGCAGACCGAAGGGTCCTCTTTGAAGTGGAGCAAAGATGGCTGCACGCGCCCCCTGGCGGCCTCCAGCAGCAGTTGGCCGAAATCGCAGTCCATCCGGTCGAGCAGCGCCTGCGTTTCCGGATCGCCCAACCGCACGTTGAACTCAAGCACCATAGGCCCGCGGCTCGTCATCATCAGGCCGGCGTAGAGGAAACCCCGGAACGGCATCCCGTCCGCCTTCATTTGCTGCACTGTCCGGTCCATCACCTCGCGCATGGCGAAGTCCCGCTGCTCCTTGGTTAGGATGCGGCTGTCGGAATACGCGCCCATGCCACCGGTGTTGGGCCCTTGGTCATTATCGAAGATGGTCTTGTGGTCTTGGGAGGGTTCCAAAGGCAGGACACGTTCGCCGTCGCTCAGCCCGATAAAGCTGACCTCTTCGCCCGTCAGGAACTCCTCGATCAGGACTGTCGACCCGGCCGCGCCCACCAGCGTGCCTCCGAACATGCCATCGAGCGTGGCGTGGGCAGTGGTCTGGTCCGGGCAGATGACAACGCCTTTGCCCGCCGCCAGCCCGTCGGCCTTGATCACCAGCGGGTAGGTGAATTGCTCCAGAGCGGAGGCGGCCTGCTCAGGGTTCGACGCTGTCAAAAAGCGGGCGGTGGGAATGCCGGCCCTCTGCATGAAGTGCTTGGAGAAGCTCTTGCTGCCCTCCAGTTGGGCGGCGGCCTGGGTCGGCCCAAACACCAGATGGCCGTGCGCTTCCAACAGATCCACCACCCCGTCCACCAGCGGCGCCTCCGGACCCACCACGGTGAGGTCCGGACGAAGTTGCGTCGCGAGTTGGAGATAAGCTTCCGGCGTGGTGGCGGGTGTGGGTACGCAGGTGGCCACTGCCGGGCACCCCGGGTTCCCTGGCGCACTGTAAACAATTGACACAGAAGGACTTAACGATAATTTCCAGGCAATCGCATGCTCGCGGCCGCCGCTGCCCAGGACAAGAACTTTCAAGGTACTGGCTCCTCTCGCTACAATCATCTAGGATATCTGGGAATTCATGCCACTGCCAGTTCATCGGGTCAAGTACGAAGTGGTCGTCATTGGCGCAGGCCATGCCGGCTGCGAGGCGGCCCGGGCCTGCGCTCGGATGGGCTTGCAGACTGCCTTGGTCACCATGAATGTGGACCTGATCGCCCAGATGTCCTGCAACCCCGCCATCG
>JBBQLF010000016.1:0-18911 GCA_038327695.1 Bryobacterales bacterium | reverse complement strand
GTTACAGGAAACAAGAGACTTACGCGCCAGCGGCGCGGATGATGTCGCCAGCCCCGCGCCACGCCACGTGGCAGAACCTGTTTTCGGCGTGGGCAACTCTAAATGAGCAGAGGTGGGTCATTTCTCGTGAGCGCCGAGGCCCCAATCCACGTCAGCCTGGGCAACGCCGATGACACCGCGCTCATTGCCACCACCAACCAACGGGACTAGTACATTGACAATGTAGTTCAGAAGCATCACTATTGCTGCATGAAGCAAACTGAGTTGAGACTGAAGGTGTCTGATCGGTTGGCCTTGGACGTACTTCGCAGCAAAGGAGTGCATCGGGCACGAGAGGTCAATCGTGCGCATGTATTGATGGCTTTGGATAGCGGCGTACCCGAGGCGATGATCATCCGAGTGTTGGGGTTAGGCCGCACGGCGCTGTGGAGGACTCGGGCCGCGTATCGTCAGGGCGGTCTGGAGTATGCCCTGCACGATGAACCACGGCCGGGGCAGCCGCGCAAGTATCAGACTGATCAGGAAGCGGAGGTGGTGGCTCTCGCTTGCAGCGCGCCTCCGGGCGGACGCAAACGCTGGACCGTCCGGCTGCTCACTACCGCTGCCCAGGAACGGCCTGGGTTGGCTGGCGTCAATCGGGAGACTGTCCGCCAGATGCTAAAAAAGACGACTGCAAGCCCTGGCGAAAGGTAATGAATCGCAAATCCAAGCCGTCAAGGAGTTCTTGCAG
Source organism: Bryobacterales bacterium (assembly GCA_038327695.1). Classification (GTDB taxonomy): domain Bacteria; phylum Acidobacteriota; class Terriglobia; order Bryobacterales; family Bryobacteraceae; genus Paludibaculum. Next base: position 18,181 of record JBBQLF010000016.1, on the reverse strand, counting down.
GAATGGAAGACCAAGGGCAGGGGCTCCACAGATGCCATGCTCACTGACCTGCGCAATGATCTCCGGAAGGAGTTAGACCTACCCGCAGTACACGGCAACGTGCATTGGTTTCGTCCAGAGGGGGGAGTGGAGTAAGGCCGCCCCGCGCCGGTGAACGGAGCGCGCTCAGGCGAGTTCTGAGCCGGCCGAGCTATCCCATATAGAACAAGCTCAACCGCGGCAGCCCGTAATGCTCATACACCTTCCGGTCGAGAAAACTCTTCTCCAGCCGCGCCAACTGGTCCGCTGTCATCTTGCCCCGGTAGGGCCGCAACTGCGAATCGAGCTCACGACGCATCTGAAACAACTCCTCGTCGGACAACCGGGTCCGCGCCAGCGCCGCCATCTTGTCTTCCATTGCCGTCAGGCGCTGGTCCAACTCCTCCAGATTTTCGAAGTGCTCCGCCAGATGGGCCAGCAGGCCAGCCACGCCGGCCGCGATCTCCTCATAGCCAACCGCGCGTGCCAGCGCGTCCCGGGACTTCTCCAGGTGCGCCCGGACACTGTCCAGTGGGAACGCCGGCTCGTGCTCCACGCCCGCCGATGAGGGCACATTCTTCGCCATCGCCTCGGCCTCTTTCATCACCGCCTGCGCGCAGTATGTCAGCGAGTTCACCATCTGGCTCTTGTGTTTCCTGGCGCGCCACTGATCGAAGCCCGCCTGAATGCCGCGCAACACCGCTTCCAGCGGGATGCCGGCGTTCTTCCACGAATCGATCAGCGCCCAATCGAGCGGCGAGAGCAGAAACAGGCCGGTCCCTCGCGCCCGCTGGAACTGCTCCTCCACTTCGGTGAAGTAGTTGAAGTAGTTCAGCCGCCACACACCGTCATCAGCGTCTTCCGGCATTCATCTCCCAGATTATCCGTAACCCTTCCAGGGTCAGGTCTTCATCGGCGATCTTCACAAACCGCGAACCGCGCGTGATCAACGCCGCCTGCCCGCCGGTAGCTACGGTGCGCGTGCCGGAGCCCATCTCGTCCATCATGCGCTCGACGATGCCGTCGATCATCGAGATGGTGCCGTAATACAGGCCCGCCTGAATGGACCCCACCGTGTTGGTGCCGATCAGCTTCTCCGGCTCGCGGAAATCCACCATCGGCAGCCGCGCCGTCTTCGTGAAGAGCCCCTGAATGGAGATCCCGATGCCGGGGCAGATAATGCCGCCGAGATATTCCGCATTGGCGCTCACAGCGTCGAACGTGATGGCCGTGCCCAGGTCCACCACGATGCACGGCCCGCCGTACTTGGCCAGCGCTGCCACGGCGTTCACAATCCGGTCCGCGCCCACCTCTCTCGGGTTATCGTATAGAACATTCAACCCTGTTTCCGTGCGGCCGCTGACGAACATCGGGTCGAGCGAGAAATAGCGCTTCGCCATCCCGGACAGCGACGTCTCCAGCACCGGGACGACACTGGCGATGATGATGCCATCCACCTTCTCCAGCGGGACGTTTTCCAGCGCAAACAGGCTGCGCAGCAGGATGCCCCATTCGTCCGGAGTCTGCTCATGCACGGTCCGCAGCCGCCAGCGCGTCAGAATCTGAGCGCCTTCGAAGATGCCGATCGTGACGTTCGTGTTGCCCGCGTCTATCGCCAACAGCATAGTGGTTTTGGTCTCGATTCTTCAGGCTATCATCGAAGCATGACGGCTGCCGTACTCGGCCTCATTTTTGCCGCGGGGGTTGATCCAAACGCCCTTCTTGATTGCGTGGCCGCCCGCTACGCCGCCCTCAAGACCTTCTCACTGGAAGTCCGCCAGAACGAGCAGGGCGCCGCCAGTCGCGGTACCGGACTCAGCGGCACCGCGAACATCGGGCTCGACGCCGGGGCAGGCAAGCGCTACTACTTCCGCGAGTTCCGTGACGGCGTCCTCAATATCCGACCCGTCCCGCCGGTCACGATCGTCAGCGATGGCGAGGACGTCTGGCGCATGGACGGCCGCTCCACAGAGCCGGTTATCGAAGAACCCGGCCTCTACTCCGATCGCCACGTCCACGATACCATCCACTTCCTCCACCGGCGTTTCGCCATGCTGAACGGTCCCGCCATGCTGGCGCGCTACGTCAAATCCGAAAAGGTCCGGGGCCGCCCCTGCGCCGTCATCGAGATCGAAAGCCGCCTGCCGGAGGCGCCCACGATGTGGAAGGAGGAACTCTGGATCGATCCGGAATCCGCCGCCATTCTCCGCTCCCACTTCTCGAGCGTCAGCCACATCGACGGCCTCAAGCAGATCCTCCACCGCGACTACACCGTTCCGCCCGCTCAGCGCCCGCCCGATGAGTCGCTGTTCCGCGTCAAACCGGACGCACGCCGCCGGCCGTGATGGTGATCTCCATGCCATCGTCCCGCCGCAGGATCAGAAACCCATCGGGCGTCAGGCCCGCTGTCGTCCCGGTGACATCTCCGCCGGGCATCTCCACGCGCACGCGTTTGCCTGAGACATAGGTGGAAGCGTTGCCGAACAGCCGGAGGATCGGCGTGATGCCGCCAGTCTCCAGAATCTTCACGTGCGTCTCGATGGACGCCGCGATGGCGCGCAGCAGCACGTCGCGGTTTTGCCCGGCGCCCGTCTCCAATGCCAGTGAAGTTGCCTGGTCCCGCAGTTCGGGCGGGAAGTCCGGCTGGCTGACGTTGAGCCCGATGCCCGCCAGCACCGCGCCTTCGTGCCAGTGCGCCAGAATGCCGGCCAACTTCCGCTCGCCCACCATCACGTCGTTCGGCCAGCGCAGATCCACCGACAGCCCGGCGAACATCTGCACGGCGTCGGCCACGCCCAAGCCCAGCGCCATCGTCACCACCGCCAGATCCCGCATCTCCACTTTGGGCCGCAACACCATCGTGAAATACAGCCCGCCGGGGACCGAGTGCCAGACCCGCCCTTGCCGGCCTTGCCCCGCGGTCTGCTGGTCCGCGCCGACGATGGTGCCGGTGGCGCAGCCCTCGTTCGTCAGCTCGGCCGCGCGCTGCATCGTCGAGCCGATCGACTCATGCCACTCGATGGTCCTCATCCCCAGGCCAGCCGGAAGTTAATGTCCAGCGCGCGGGCCGAATGGGTGATGGCGCCGCTCGATACAAAGTCCGCGCCGGCCTCGGCATAAGCCCGCACCGTCTCCAGAGTGATGCCGCCCGACAGTTCCACTGACGCCCGTCCGCCAATGCGCGCAATCCAGGCTCGCGCCTCCTCCGGGGTCAGGTTGTCCAGCAGCAGCCGTTTGGCGCCGCAGGCCAGTGCCTCATCCAACTCCGCCAGAGTGCGCACTTCGATCTCGGCAGGAATCGGCTGCCCGGCCACAGCCGACAGGGCCGCGGCCACTCCGCCGGCCGCCGCGATGTGGTTGTTCTTGATCAGAATTGCGTCGAATAGGCCCAGCCTGTGGTTGGTGACGCCGCCCGCCGCCGCCGCCATCTTCTCCAGCCGCCGCAGGCCCGGCGTCGTCTTGCGAGTGTCCAGCACTTTGCATTTGGTGCCGGCCGTCTGGCGCACATACTCGCGCGCCAGCGTGGCCACGCCGCTCAGCCGCTGCATGAAATTGAGCGCCGTGCGCTCCGCCGTCAGCAGCGTGCGCGCAAATCCGCGCACGCGCGCCAGGCATTCGCCGGGCTCAACGGCGGAGCCGGTGATCCTGAACACTTCGAGGGCGTCCACTCCGCCCAACTCCGTGTAGACAATCTCCAGCAGTTCCGTGCCCGCCACCACCATCGGTTCGCGCGCATAGAACGCACCGGTGGCCAGACGCTCTGCCGGCACCGTCAACTCAGATGTGATGTCGCCGTCGCCGATGTCTTCCCGCAGCGCGCGCCGCACCGCATCCACGATCTCGTGATGCATCTTCATAGCGCGCTGAGCGACTCCTGGCTCTTGGCCACCTGCGCTTCGTAGTCCGCCAGTTTTGCCCTGATCCCGTCGATGACGTGAGCCGGCGCCTTGCTGACAAAGGCTTCACTGCTCAACTGCTTCCGGCTGGAGGCGATCACCTTCTCCAATTGCTCGATCTCCTTGATCAGCCGGGCCCGCATCGCCTCCACCTGGGCGCCGCTGAGCTGGAGCACCATTTCAAACTCCGGCGTGGAACGGGAAGCCCCGGTGGCTCGCGCCCCGCCGGCCTCACCGGCGGCGAACTTCGTATTGGTCAACGCCTCCAGCGCGGCCAACTCGTGCCGGGCGAGTTGCGAGGCCGCCTGGTTGGCCGGATAAAGCACGCCCTCCAGCGTCATCTTCGGATCCAGCTTCTGTTCGGCCCGCAGCGCGCGGGCCGCGGACACCATCTCCTGATAGAGCGCAAACGTGGCCGTGCCTCCGGCGTCCACCCACTCCTGGCGGGCCTGCGGGTACGGCGCCAGGCAGATGCTCTCCGCCACGCCCGGGCCCTGGCGGACGAGTCTCTGCCACAACTCTTCGGTGAGAAACGGCATCACCGGATGCAGCAGCCGCAGCGCCTGTTCGAACACGCGCAGGAGATTGGTGAGATGTGCGTGGGCATCCAAACCCTGTTGGATGCGCATCTTCTTCAGCTCCACGTACCAGTCGCAGAAGTCGTCCCACAGGAAGCCCCAGATCAGATCCGCCACTTCGTGATAGCGGAATCCTGCCTGCGCCGCGTTGATCTTCGCCGTGGTCTCATTGAGCCGCGCGAAGATCCAGCGGTCCTCGAAGCTCTCAATCGGCGCCTCGGCGCCGAACTCGAAGTTCTCCACCTCCAGCCGTTCCATCTGCATGAAGATGAAGCGGGCCGCGTTCCAGATCTTGTTGGCGAATCCGCGCGAGCTCACCATGCGCTCGTCGCTGAGCACGATATCGGTGCCCGGCGCGGCGCCGCGCAGCAAGGCGAAGCGCACGGCGTCGGTGCCGTACTGCTCCGTCACAATCAGCGGGTCCACCGTGTTGCCCTTCGTCTTCGACATCTTTTGGCGCTCGGCATCGCGCACGAGGCCGTGAATGTAGACGGTCTTAAACGGCACGTCGCCCATCATTTCCATGCCGAGCATGATCATGCGCGCCACCCAGAAGAACAGGATGTCGAAGCCAGTGATCAGCACGGTGGTGGGATAGTAGGTCTTCAAATCCTGGGTCTGTTCCGGCCAGCCCAGGGTGGAAAACGGCCACAATCCGCTGGAAAACCACGTGTCCAGAACGTCGGTGTCCTGCTCGACGGCCGTCGAGCCGCACTGGCCGCAGGTAGTCGCATCTTCGCGCGACACCGTGATCCCGCCACAGGCCGAACAATGCCACGCCGGAATCCGGTGGCCCCACCACAACTGCCGCGAGACGCACCAGTCGCGGATGTTGTACATCCACTCGTAGTAAGTCTTCGACCAGTTTTCCGGCACGAACACGATGCGGCCCTCTTCCACGGCCCGGATGGCCGGCTCGGCCAGCGGCTTCATCTTGCAGAACCACTGTGTGGACACCAGCGGTTCCACCACGGTCTTGCAGCGCTGGCACTTACCCGCGCTCAATGTGTGTGCGTCGGTTTTGCGCAGCGCGCCGGCGGCGTCCAGATCGGCCAGCACGCGCTTCCGCGCCTCGAATCGATCCAGCCCGGCGTACACGCCCGCCTCTGCGGTCATCTGCGCGTTCTGGCCGATCACTTTCACGTGCGGCAGGTTGTGCCGCTTGCCCGCTTCGAAATCGTTCGGGTCGTGCGCCGGTGTCACCTTCACCACGCCGGTGCCGAACTTCGGGTCCGCCAGGTCGTCGCAGATGACGGGAATGTCGCGGCCCATCAGAGGCAGGGTCACCTGGGCGCCGTGCAGATCGAAGTAGCGCTCGTCGGCGGCATTGATGCAGACTGCCGTGTCGCCCAGCATGGTCTCCGGGCGCGTGGTCGCCACCGTCACAAAGCGGCCGGGCATGCCCTTCACCGGGTAGTCGATGTGCCACAGATTGCCCTGGGACTCCTCGTGCACCACTTCAAGATCCGACAGCGCCGTGTGGCACTGCGGGCACCAGTTCACCATGTACTCGCCGCGATAGATCAGGCCCTTTTCATAGAGGCGCACGAACGTTTCGCGCACCGCTTTGGAAAGCCCCTCGTCCAGCGTGAAGCGGTTGCGCGACCAGTCGCACGAGTCGCCGATTCGCTTCATCTGGTCAATGATGGTGCCGCCGTACTGCTCCTTCCACTGCCAGACCCGCTTGACGAATTCCTCGCGGCCCAGGTCATGGCGGGTGATGTTTTCAGACGCCTTCAGCGCCCGTTCCACCACCATCTGCGTGGCAATGCCGGCGTGATCCTGGCCCGGCAGCCACAGCGTGCGGTCGCCCTTCATGCGGTGCCAGCGCGTGGTGACGTCGATTTCGGTGTGCTCCAGCATGTGCCCGATGTGGAGGCTGCCGGTCACATTGGGGGGCGGAATGACTAGGGAGAAGACCTCGCGCCCGGGTAAGTCTCCGGTGGGCGCATGGAAGTAGCCGCGATCGATCCACAGTTGTGCCCAGTGCGGCTCAAACCGCTGAGGCTCATAGACTTTCTCAAGCTGCATGGGAATGTCCCAGTTTATCATTCGCCCGCGCTGATATCCTGGTGGCACCATGCGCACGAAGGAAATTCAAGAGGCGCTGCGCGCCGAAGGTTTGGACGGCTGGCTGTTCTTCGATCATCACCGGCGAGACCCGCTCGCCTACCGCGTCCTCCGTTTTGAGCCCAGCCAGATGGTCACGCGCCGCTGGTACTACCTGATTCCGGCCGAAGGCGAGCCTGTTGGCCTCGTGCACAAAATCGAATCGCACATTCTCGATCCGTTGCCGGGTGAAAAGCGCGCCTACGCCGGCTGGCAGTAGCAGCGTGATGCCCTGGCGGAACTTCTCCGCGGCTGCCGCCGCATTGCCATGCAATACTCGCCGGAGTGCGCCATCCCTTACGTCTCCAATGTCGATGCCGGCACGCTGGAACTTGTCCGATCCTGTGGCGTAGACGTGCGCACGTCGGCCAATCTCATCCAGCGTTTCGAGGCGGTCTGGAGCCCTGCGCAGTATGAAACCCACAAGCGCGTGCAGGTCAAGGTGGACGCGGTTCGCCGCGCCGCGTTTGACAAGGTCTCCTCGTCGCTCCGCGACGGGGTCTCCATCAGCGAATTGGACATCAAACATTTCATTCTGGCGGCGTTTGAAACAGAGGGCCTCTTTACCGATCACGGGCCCATTGTCGCCGTGAACGCCAATGCCTCCAATCCGCACTATGAACCGACTTCGGCGCACCACTCCCCCATCCGCGAAGGTGACCTGCTGCTGATTGACCTCTGGGCCAAGATCAACGAGCCCGGCTCGGTCTACTACGACATCACCTGGACCGGCTACTGCGGCCAGACTCCGCCCGAAGCGATGCTGAATGTGTTCACCGCCGTCACCGGCGCACGCGACGCCGCCATCGATGCGGCGCAGTCGGCCGCCCGCGCGGGCCGGGACCTGGCGGGTTTCGCCGTCGATGACGCCTGCCGCGGGCACCTGGCCCAGCTTGGGCTGGCCGAATACTTCTTTCACCGCACGGGCCACTCTATCGGTGAGGAAGTCCACGGCACCGGCGCCAACATGGACAACTACGAAACCCACGATGAGCGCCTGATCATTCCGGGCGTCTGCTTCTCCGTTGAGCCGGGCGTCTACCTGCCGGAGTTCGGCATTCGCAGCGAGGTGAACGTCTACCGCGCCGACGCCGACGCCGAAGTGACGGGCGAGATCCAGCGCGAGCTGCTGCGGCTGCTCTAGGATCCCGGCCGCAGGAACTGAGATGCCCCGGCGGCCAGTCCGGCCCTCCGATTCGCGCCGGAGTATCAGCCATCCATTCCAGGCGTCTGAATATCCAACAAGACCGTCTCCACGGCGTGACCGGGTTTGTCGAGCAGACAGGAGCAGAGGGCGTTGGTTGGAGATCCCGGGGCTGTGATGCCCAGAGACATTGCAATGGCTGCCAACTCGCGTTCCACTGCAAACGCGTGCCACGTCCGAAAGTCCCACCGGACAGACTGACCGCCACAACTGGGACAACTCACAGACGAGGCACGGGTTCCTGATCTAGTGCCGTGACCGCGTGAAGGAGTGCATTGCCAGGACACCGTTTGCTGAGAAGGTGTGAAGAAATATGCAAAATCGGTGAACCGGCCGCGTGGGGGAATACGAAACCATCAGATGGCTCGCCAGAACGCGTCCTGGGGCTTCCTACCAGGCCTGTACCTGTGGAAAACTCGCATTTCGGTGCGGTTTTGATTATTTCACACGTTCTGACGCGCGCGGCTCGGAACCGGAGCGCTTGCCCATAGGCACTGCTTCAGACGGTCATGGCACTAGTTCGAAGCAGGTCAGGACTCGCGGACAATCCGCCCGTCGCGCATGTGGACGGTGCGGTGGCCGTATGCGGCCGCTTCCGGATTGTGCGTGATCATCAGAATGGTCTGGCCCAGCCGCTCATTCAAATCCCGCAGAACGCCCAGCACCTTCTCGGAATTCTCGGTGTCCAGGTTGCCGGTGGGCTCGTCGGCCAGCAGAATGGCCGGCTGATTGACCAGGGCACGGGCGATGGCCACCCTCTGTTGCTCTCCGCCGGACATGGCGCGTGGCTTGTGGTCCAGCCGTTCATGAATGCCCAGCAGTTTCAGCAGGTCCAGGAAGCTCTGGTCCAGCGGGCCGGTCTTCTCGCCAAAGTAGCGGGCCATCTCGATGTTGCCCAGCGCGGTGAGAGTGGGCAGCAGATTGTACTTCTGGAACACGAAGCCCACCTTGCGGCGGCGCAGGTTCGTGCGGCCGGAGTCCGACATGGCCATCAGGTCTTCCCCGTCGATGGTGATGGAGCCGGATGTGGGCGAGGCCAGACCGCCGAGCACGTGAAACAACGTAGACTTGCCGGAGCCCGACGGCCCGACGATGCTGACGAAGTCCCCCTTGGCCACTTGCAACGAGACGCCCCGCAGGGCGGCGACTTCCACATCGCCGGCGCGGTAGATCTTCCTGAGGTCCTGAATGCGAATCATGGGCTCTGACATACGTTCCTCTTACTCGTAGGAGAGAGCCTCAATGGCGTCCAGGCGGGCGGCGCGCAGGCCGGGGTAGAGCGCCCCCAGCAGGCTGGCGCCCATGGCGATGCCGAAGGTCCAGGGCCACCAGCCCGGGGCGATTTCAGACTGGAGGTTGGAGTGCACGAATCGATTGATGGCCCAGTTGGCCGCGAACGAAATCAAGATTCCGGCCAGCCAGCCGCCAACGGCCAGCAGCGCCGTCTCGCGGACCAGAATGTTGAGGATGTTGAACGGCGAGGCGCCCAGCGCCTTCAGGATCCCGATTTCGCGCGTGCGCTCCAACACCGTCGTATACATGGTGAGCGAAACCACCAGGAAGCCGATCACCACCGAGAGCCCGATGATGACGAAGATGAACGCTCGCAGGCCCGGCACGTTGCTGAACGAGAACATGGAAACGAACTCTTCAATCGAGTAGATGTTGTAGCCGTCCAACTCCTGGATCTGCTTCAGGCTGGCGATCACAGTCTTCGTGTTCTTCGGATCATCCACCTTCAGCAGTACCTGGCTCAGTTTGTCCTGGTTATTGGTCAACTCCTGGAGCCGTGCCATGGGCACGAAGAGCCGGCCGAGCTTGCCCGGTTCGACGATGCCGCAGACCCGCCACTGGTGATTGATGATCGTAACACTGTCGCCGACGCGGGTCTTGGACTGCTCGGCGTACCACTGGTCCACAATCAGGTCATCGGCGGAGCGGAACGGACCGCCCGCGAGGAAGCGGAACGAACCGCTCAGCTTCTCAAACTGCTCAAATTCAATTCCGGCCACTGTGGAGATGCCGCTATAGGGCTGGATGATTGTGCCGACAGCGTGCGTCACGTGGGGCTGAGCGGCAAAGAAGGGCAAGACCTTTTGCGGCATGCTGGCCCCCGAGAGGCCAATGACGGAGGCGCCCGGCGGCTTCACCCAGATATCGGCGCCGACCCCCTTGGCGCGATTGATGGAGTCATTCAGCATGCCCTGGCTCAGGCCGACCACGGAGAGAATCATGGTGACCTGAAATCCGATGGAGAGGGCGCTCAGCGCTGTTCGCAGCTTGCGGTGCTTGAGGTTTTCTAGAACGAGGCGATTGATCAAGGCGCGATGGGTCCTTCAACCCAAACCCTATTGTATCGTGCGCGGGCGCCTCACCTCCGCACGAATTCCGCACGAATTCCGCACGAATTCCGCTATGGCGTTCCTGTCAGATCCCGAATCTCCAGATTCAGCAGGACCGCCAGTTCCAGCGCCTGGATCCCCAGTACGGAGCCGAACCCGGCTGCTTCCGAAATCTGCAAGTCCAGCAGCGGCTCTACGGCCAGAAATTTGAGCAGAGACGCATGCGCCGCATCCGGCAGGCGATGGGAGAAGATCATTGCGTCCAGCGCGTCCGGCGCCATGGCGCGGGCCACGGCGGCGGCGGCGCCGGCGGCCAGTCCATCGATCACCACGGGCAGCCGCCGGCTGGCCGCGCCCAGCAGAAAACCAGCCATGGCCGCGATCTCCAGTCCCCCCAGCGCGCGCAGGCTGCCGAAGTGGGAAACGCTCTCGGACTGGTGGCGGATGACCGCCGAACGGACGCAGTGCAGGCTGCGCGCGTAGTCGAAGTGGGACACGCCCTCCGGGTGCAGGGTTGTTTCGGCCGCATCCCGGCCGCTCAGAGCGCTGATCAGGGCGGCCGCGGCGAGATCCCCGCCGGCGCCAATCTGCGCCAGCCCTACCACGTCAAACCGCACGGCTGTTTCCCCCGCCAGGTGAAGTCCGATCTCCAGCGCCGCATTGACCTGCTCCTCCGTCATGGCGGCGCCCCGGGTCATGTTCATCGTGCCCGGCGCAATCGGAAAATTCAGAGCGCCCGGTTCCTCTTCTCCCGCCAGTCCGACATTGACCAGCAGCGGCTCAATCCCGCTCTGGCGGCAGAGCACCTGCGCGGCCGAACCGCCGCGTAGAAATTGGCGCACCTCGCGCAGCGTCTGCTCCGGTCCGCCACCGTCCAACTCGTCCAGGACCCCGTGGTCTCCGGCGAAGGCGATGAGGCCCTTGCGGTGCAGCGCCGGCGTGCTTGACCCGCGGATGAGGCCGAAGTGGATAAAGAGCCGGTCCAACTGCCCCAGGCTGAAGGCACGCCGCGGCTGCTTCCGGACCTGGGCGTCCAGCGCGTCGGCGAGATTGCGGTCCATCAGGGGCCGGATGGCTCCGGCCGTGGCTCGTAGTTTGGCAGAGATCATTGCTGGTCCAATCGTAGGCTAGACGATACGTTTCGGAACGCCGAAAACCATCCAGTACAGGCGTGTGGCCGTCTCGGCCAGGTTCCGGTTGATGAGTCCGGCCAACCGGCGGAAGCGGCGGGACTCCTCGCCGTCCATCGGGCATCCGAAATCGACGTCGCTGGTGACGATGATGGTCTCGGCCGGTCCCAGGACTGCGGCGGCCGTCAAGCTCTGGGCGGCGCTCTCGATCTCGGCGTCGGTGGAGCCGGCCATCACCATGTTGGAGACCCAGATGGTCAGGTCGTCGATCACCACGGCGTCCAGGTGAGGAGCCTGGGCCGAAAGCGCCTCGGCCAGATGGATCGGCGCCTCTACCGTGACAATGCCGGATCCTCTCTCCGCCCGGGCCGCCGCCACCTTCTGGTGGCTTTCCTCATCGTCGGCCACCAGAGTCGCCAGGAAGCCGAGTTTGGGACCGTGCGCCCGTGCCAGCGCCAGCGCGTACCGGCTTTTGCCGCATCGCCTGCCTCCGCCAACAACCGCTAAAGCCATAAACTCCTCCTCCGGCTCCTCAACAGAGCGATGAAAAACGGTCCGCCCACCAGAGCCGTGACCACGCTGACGGGAATCTCCATGACAAGCACCGTACGAGCCAGGGTATCGCAGATCGCCAGAAACGAGGCGCCCAAGAGAAATGACGCGGGCATCAGCAGGCGATGGTCGCTGCCCAGCCGCAGCCGCAGGGCGTGTGGAACCACCAGGCCCACGAAGCCGATGGGCCCCGTCACGGCAGTGACCACGGCGGTGAGCACGGAGCCGGCGACATAGCCGGTCAGCAACAGCCGATGCGGCGAGGCGCCGCGCGTGGCCGCCCATTCCTCGCCCACCGCCATCAGATTCCACTGCCGCGCCATCAGGCAGATGCCGGCGCTGACCGGCAGGATTACAGCCGCCAGCCACGCCAGCGTCCCGGCGTCGACGGGATCAATGTTGCCCATCAGCCAGTGCACGATGGCAAAGCTCTGGCCCACGCTGGCCAGATTGTGCAGCAGCATGATGACCGACATCACTACGCTGTTGATGGTGACGCCGGCCAGCAGAAGGGTGAACGAGGAGATCCGCCGGCCCTCGGCCGAAACCGCCAGCACGATCAGCAGGACTCCGCCCGCCCCCATCAGCGCGGCCAGCCACAGCGCCGGCAGGCCCGCCCACGAACCCAACCCCAGGCAGATGGCGGCCACGGCGCCCAGCGAAGCGCCGCTGGAAACGCCCAGCGTGTATGGCGTGGCCAGCGGGTCCCGCAGCAGGGCCTGGAACAGCACGCCGGCGAGGGAGAGCGCGCCGCCGGACAGCAGGGCGAGGAGCGTGCGCGGCCAGCGGACCCCGAAAAACATCTGCGCGTCGGGCCACTGGCCGGCGAACGCACGGCCCAGATTGATGTTTGCCGGACCCACCAGCGGCGTCACCAGCGCGACAGCAGCCGTGATTGCCGCCGCGACGGCCAGCACCCGCAGCGTGCGGCCCGGAGTGACGGGTTCAATCGCCATAGGCGATCCAGCTCTTTCCGCCCGCGCGTTTCAGCCATTCGGCCTCGACGCCGAATATCGCGCGCACCCGCTCGGTCGTGAGCGCCTCCTGCGGTCCGGCGTCGGCCTCCACGCGGCCTTTCTTCATCGCCACCACGCGGTCTGAAAATGCGGCGGCCAGGTTCAGGTCGTGCGTCACCGCAATCACCAGCAGGCCCTCGCGCGAAAGCTTTCGCAGCAGTTCATAGATGCTGAGCTGGTGCTGGAGATCGAGAAACGCCGTCGGCTCATCCAGCAGCAGCGCCCGCGGCTCCTGCGCCAGGGCCGAGGCCAGGACCACGCGCTGGCGCTCGCCGCCGCTGAGCGCCCGGAAATCGCGCGCGCGAAACTCCAGCGTATCGGTGACGTCCATGGCGCGCTCCACAGCCGCCCAGTCCTCCGGGCTCTCAAACAACCCGCCGGCGTAGGGCGTGCGTCCCATCAGCACCACCTGCTCGGCCGTGAACGGGAAATCGAGCTTCAGGCTCTGCGGCACCAGCGCCACCTGGCGGGCGAAATCCCGCCGCCGCCAGGTGCCGATCTCCCGGCCGTTCAGGCGGCAGGATCCAGTGAAGCCCGGCCTCAATCCGGCCATGATGCCCAGCAAAGTGGACTTGCCGGCGCCGTTCGGCCCGGTGAGTGCCACCATCTCCGGCCGGTCAAACGTCAGCGTGACATGGCGTAGCACCTCCACCGGGCCGTAGCTCATGCCCGCGCCGGTGATCTCGTAGCACACGCTCATCGGCCCGGCTCTCCATGCACCATCCGCCGCAGCGCCCGCGCCGCCTCCGCCATGCGCGGGCCCGGCCGGATGAAGATCTCCGAACCCACCTGCCGGACACTGTGCGATTGGACCGCGCGCAGGTGGCTGTAACGCGACCACAGTGCCACCAGCTTCGCCTCAGGCTCCATCGGCCGGCCTTCCACGTGGGCAAAGTCGCCCATGTCCAGGATCACCTCCGGGTCTGTGGTGAGCACCTGCTCCAGCGAGACCTTCGGATAGGGAATGGGCGAGGAGGCCAGCACGTTGCTGGCACCGGCCAGCGTCATCAGTTCGTTGATAAACGTGCCCGGGCCGGCGCCGACCATGCCTTGCACGGTGGAAGGGGATCGGCCCACCAGGAAAAGAGCGCTCTTGGGGCGCCGGCCGGCGACGCTGCGCCGCACCTCGTCCATTTCGCGGCGGAGCGCGCCCGCCAGCGCGGCCGCCTTCTTTTCCGTGCCGGTCAATGCTCCGATTCTGGCCACCGACGCGAGAATGTCTCCGACGGAATCCTGCTTGACCTCCTCGGCCCGCAAACCCAACCGGCGCAGCTTCTCCGCCACCTGGATGGGGTTGCTGATCACCAGGACGAGATCCGGCTTGAGCGCCAGGATCCGCTCCAGATCGGGCTCGAGGAAGCTCCCGATCTTCGGCTTGGTGCGCGCCTCGGCCGGATAGGTGCAGTACTGGGTTACGCCTGCCACGCGGCTGCCCAGCCCCAGCGCGTACAGTGTCTCGGTGATGGACGGAGCCGTGGAGACAATCCGCACGGGAACGGCCGCCGCCGCGGCCAGCGCCGCCACGGCCAATAGCGCCGGTTGTAGGGCTAGCCGCCGCAAAAGAACTCCCTCGCCGCGGCGGCGAAACGCTCGTTTTCCGGCCGCGTGCGGAGCGCGAAGCGGATGGCCTCACCGTTGACTCCGGGCAGGCCCGTGCAGTTGCGGAGGATGATCTTCCGCTCCAGGAACCAATCGCAGATGTCCCGCGCCGGGCGCTCGGTGGCGGCCAACAGAAAATTGGCCACGCCGGGCGAGAGTTGCAGGCCAGGCAGGTCTGAGATCTGCTCCACCATCCAGGTGCGCTCGGTGTCCACCAGTTGGCGGGTCCGTTCGGCGTGCTCCATGTCCGTGATGGCCGCCACCGCCGCGGCTTCGGCCAGCGTCGATACCTGCCACGGCTCGCGCCGCCGGGCCAGACGCTCCATCCACTCCTTCGATCCGGCCAACGCGCCAATCCGCAGGCCCGGCAGTGCGTGGAACTTGGACAAGGACCGCAACACCAGCAGATTCGGATGCTGGCCGGTCCACCACACGGCGGACTCCAGCCGGGTGAACTCGATGAAGCTCTCGTCGATGAGAACCGGACCCTCCCGGCCCGCAATCGCACGCCGCAAGATCTCCACCGGCACTTCGATGCCTGTGGGATTGCCCGGCTGACTGAGCACCAGCAACCCACGCAGCGGCCACTTCTCCGGCGCATCCAGCGGCACGCGCAGCGCGTGCGGGAAAGCCCGGTAGAATTCGCTCCAGACCGGGGTGACCAGCGCCGCCGGCCCGCTCCAGCCCGCGCGCGCCACAAAGTGCAATAGCTCTGTGGCTCCTCCGCCGGCCATCACCTGGTATGGCTCCACGCCCCATTGCGCCGCCAGCGTCTGCTCCAGTTCGCCCGGCATCTGCGCGGGGTAGTGGCTGATCCGCTCCAGTGCCGCCTCCACCGCCGGCCGCACGCCGGGCGCCGGGCCCAGCGGGTTGATGCTCGCGCTCAGGTCCAGCACCTCGCGCCAGTCCCAACCCCGCTCCTTTGCTATGGCAAACAGGTTTCCACCGTGACTGATGGTCAAGTCCATTCCTCCGTGCCGTGATCACCCCAGGGGATCGCGGCTGTTCCGGCAGCGGCCGCCCGCCGGGCCGTTGCTTTTCCTACTCTACTACTCCGGGCGTCCGGGCCCCGGCGGCTCCACTCGGGCGGCTCCGCCCGGCGTCTCCACTCGGGCGTCCCCGCCCTGGCATCTCCACTCGGGGGTCGCCGCCCTGGCGTCCCCGCCCCGGCGTCTCCACTCGGGCGTCCCCGCCCGGGCGTCTCCACTCGGGCGTCCCCGCCATGGCGTCTCCACTCGGGCGTCCCCGCCATGGTGTCTGCACTCGGGCGACTCCGCCCGGCGGCTCCACTCGGGCGTCCCCGCCCGGCGGCTCCGCCCGGCGTCTGCACTCGGGCGTCCCCGCCCCGCGTCTGCACTCGGGCGTCTCCGCCCTGGCGTCTCCACTCGGGCGTCCCCGCCCTGGCGTCTCCACTCGGGCGTCTCCGCCCCGGCGTTTCCACTCGGGCGTCCCCGCCCTGGCGGCTCCGCCCTGGCGGCTCCGCTCCGGCGTCTCCACTCGGGCGTCAAAGACAGGCGCGGGCAAACTCGCCCAGGGTCGGCCAGCGGCCGAACCACTCCGCCAGCCGGCCGTGCATCTGCTCATCCGGCAGCGGCGGGCTGATGCGCCGCCTGAGGAAAGCCGAGAGAAAGCGAAAATCGAGCGGATCCCCCCGCTCGCAGTGCGTGGCTCCCTCATAATCCCAGCCGCAAACGCTGAGCCGCGCGCCGGCGGCACGCTGAGCGCTGATCCAGGCGGCTAATCCAGTCTCCGCCAGCCACTCCAGGTCCGACGCCACATTGGCCGTGGCGGGTAGGAACAGGTTGGCAAAGCGGCCGACCGCCGGCGCGGTCAGCCATTCCGAGCCCCGCAGGAGCTGGTAGTCACTGAAATTGTCCATGTGCGGCAGCGTGATCACGCCGCACCGCGGCCCATCGGCCAGCCGCCACGCCGGCAGCGCCTCCAGTTCAGTGCCGTAGCCGGGCATCAGGTCCGGCTGAAACTCCGGAAGGCTCGCCAAACCGCCGGGCCGGATCCGTCCCTCGCTCCGGCTCAGCCGCACCGTATGCCATTCGGCCGGCACCGGCGAGCCGGCGGCGGTCTCCACCACCACGGTGTCGAATCGCTGCCGCAACTCCGCCAGCGCCCCCCAGCCGGATTCGTAGATCATCTCGGGCATCAGGCCGGCCGCCTCAGACAGCAGCGTGGCGGCTCGGGAAATCGCGCCGCCCTCCGGGCAGGGCACCGCGTCGCCTGCCGGACCTGACAGATGCAGGGGCGCGCTGTGGTGGCCTTCCTGCCTCAGCCAGCAAGTCAAGCCTGCGGCGAAATGGGTTTTGCCGGCGCCTGGCAGCGCGCTGGAGACGATGATGACTTTGGCCGGCATGGGCGGCTTAGATCCCTGACCCTTTCAGAAAATCGGTGACCACCTGCTCCGGGGCGGCGTGATCCAAATCCACCCGGCGGTTCATGGCGCGCATCCGCTCGGCCGTAAGCTTCCCGTTCAACGCCTTCAGTGCGTCAGCCAGGCCGGCTACTCTCTGCAAGGTGGCGGTTTTGACCACCACGCCCGCTTCCCCGTTCGAAAACACGCCCTTGTCATCCGTCAGCCAGACGTGCCGGGCCGCATCAAACGCAGCGTCGTTGCCATTGCCGGCAATCACGTTCACGGCGCCGGCGGCCAGTGCCGAATACAGGCCGTCCCGTGCCAGGATGCGCGGCGGCGCGCTGAACTCCAGCCGGTAGGTGCGCCGCAGCACGGGCAGACCATCCAGGCGCTCCTGGAACTCCTTGGTCATGCCCAGCACCCAGCCTCCGGGATACTCCGCCGCCGCACTCAGTGTCCGGGCCTTGAGCTTCGCCGCCGTCTCCTCACGCACCACCAGCGCCCACGGACTGTCGAAACCCAGCGGGCCAAACCACTCCGCCTGCCGCGTTTCGCGGTAACCGCCCCGCACCAGTTCCCGAACGCCCTCCCGGCTGTCCGGTGGCGGTAGATGCAGAATGGCCGTCAGGGCTGTGCCCAGATACTCCGGGTACAGATCGATCTCGCCGGAACGAAACGCGGCGTCCGTCAACTCCGTGGTCGCGATGCCGAAATGGCGTTCGATCCGTGCCTCCGGCAAGCGGAGCGTCAGTTGCTGGGCAATGATCTCGCTCAGAATCGCCTGTTCGGTCCCGTTCTTGGCGCCCACTGTAATGACCGCTCGGCGGGCCGAGCAGGCGGAGCCGCCAGCCAGGCAGCACAGCAGCAGGATAGCCCAGATTCCGGGCCAGGGGTCACGCATCACTTTGAGGGTACCCGATCACATACGGCCGGGGGAAGGCCACGCGGACAATCGCCCGCAGGCCCGCCCGGCCGCCGGGTTTGCACCGGACCCGGCGGCTTAGTTGCCGTTGACGCGCGCCGGCGCTGCGGCCGTCTCAGTCGCCACGCTGGCGCCTCGCTCTATCAGAAACGACTGCATCTCCGCCTCGTTGCGCAGCAGATCTCGCAGCGTCGTCTGGGTCAGCAGCGCATCCAGGCTCTTCTGCACTGAGCCCCAAAGCATGCGCAAGGCGCACTCGCCGGAGTGTGCACAGGCCCGCTCCAGCCCGGAGTGACGGTCGCAGAAATGGGGATTGAAGAAACTCCCACCCAGCAGCCCCAGTATCTCCGAGACGGTGACGACATCAGCTGGCCGGGACAGCGTGTAGCCGCCAGCCTGACCGCGGACACTCACCACGAGTCCGCCCAGCCGCAGAATCCGCATCAGCTT
>JBBQLF010000015.1:0-18931 GCA_038327695.1 Bryobacterales bacterium | reverse complement strand
CCGGCCTCGGCGTATGGCATCCAGGTAGCGGTGATGCGGTTGCCATCGGGATCCGAGGAGCCGGCCGCGGACAGCGCCACGGCTTCGCCGGCCTTGGCGCTGAGCCGCAGAGGCGCTTTGCCGCCCATGCCGTTCACCACGGCCACTGGATTGTGGTTCGCCTTCTGGCGGGGTTGGACGCACCAGTCCATGCGCGCCGCGAAGTCATGCTGAAAGGCCCGCCGCCAGCGCCAGATGGTGGCCTGATTGGAGGTGTGCTGGCGCCCGCCGGCCAGCGTCACTGTATCGCGGGCGTTGGTCCAGATGGGCCGCGTCTCTCCATAGGGCTGGCGCAAGGCGTAGCGCCCGCCCCAGCCACCCCAGGCCGGGCTCTCATCGCCGGCCAGCCCGTTGCCGATCAGGTTCAGGAACGATGGTGTGTCGCCCTCCATGATGTAGGTCAGCTTCGGGTAGCGGGCGCCGAGAGGACCATGGTTTTCGATGATGTGGGCCGTCAGCCACGGATTGTCCACCAGTTCGAAGTCCACCATCTCGCCGTTCTTGTACCAGCGGTCGCCGGAGATGCCGCTCCAGGTGGCGGTGTAGTACTCGGCGCTGGTCACGGCGCTGGGGCTTACCACGAAGAAGAGCCCCGGGAATGTGATGCGCAGCCAGCGGCCGGAGTCGTCCTGGTCAGAGATGGCGTAGACGCGGAGCTTGGCGGCGATGGCATCCAGTTCCTGTGGCGACCGAGAGTACTTGGCGTCCCAAAGTGCTTGGGCCAGCGTGTTGGCGCCGCCCCACACAGCCACCCACAGCGGCCTTGGATCCGGCCGTAGCGCAGCCTCCAGGAGGGCGCGCGAACCATCTGTGGCGCGGCCTTCGCCCACTGCGGACATGCCCAGACCCGGCTGGCCCGTCACAACGAGGGAGTGGAGCCGCTCCGCGGTTGGGAACCCTGGGGCGTGCAGAAGAAGGTTTTCGCGGACCTGCGAATAAGCATCGATGTGGCCATGAATGATATCGGCCCGGGTTTGGCCTCGCAGGTGGATGGAGGTGGTGGCCGCTAGTCCCTCCAGGTGGAACTCGTTGGCGTAGACGAGCAGGCGGACCAGAGACTCCTCATCGTCCGGCTCATTGGAGATATCGGTGAGGATGAACAGGCGGGGCTTCGGGTTCGGGGTCTGCGCGCAGAGCGCCAGACTGAGAAGTGGGAACAGGAACTGGCGTAAGTTAGGCATTGGTCCATATTCTACTCCCAAGTGACGGACCGGGCTGTGCGGGGGCGGCGTGGAGCCGGCCATCAGGGCTCAACAACGGAATCAGACGCAATTGTCCGGGATTAAATCGAAATACAACTCCTTTGTTTTCAGCGAGATAAATTACTGGACAAATACCGGATTCATGCTATAATTACTTTTATGCGCTAAGCTCGCTACCGCACCAGCAGAGGGCCGCTAGGGCCGCCCGCTGCCGCGCAGGAAACCACGGCGTCCACCGCAACCGGGGGGCACCAGCGGAGCTCCTGGAGCCACTTTGACACCGTCCCGGCGCGGGCGGGTCCAGATTCAACAAATCGAACTGGTACAACAACTTGAGGGGGAGATTTCTTATTGATGAAGACAGCGATATCCAGAGGATTGGTACTGTTTGCGGGTCTGCTGGCCGGTTCGACGGCCGCCGACCCTGACGAGCGCGCCGCCGAACTGGTGGTGCAAGCCGACCCACGGATGCTACGAGTGAAGCAGTTTTTCCTGGACCGCGACTGTCCGGCCCACGTCTACGCGGACGACTTCATTCAGGCGGCGGATCAAAACGACCTGGACTGGCGCCTGCTGCCGAGCCTCAGCTTTATTGAGTCCACCGGCGGCAAGGTGGCTTACAACAACAACATGTTCGGTTGGGACAACTGCAAACTGAAATTCCGTAGTACGCGAGAAGGTATCTACGGCGTGGCGACGCAATTGGGCTCGTCCAGAATCTACCGCAACAAGAACATCGATCAGGTTCTGCGCCTGTACAATCCAAGGCGCGAGTACTCGATCGCCGTGAAGAAGGTGATGCGGCAACTTGGACCGGTCAATATGGCCGTACAGGCTGCTTTCTAGACAGCGCGTCACAAGTACTTGCGCATCCGCTTCCTGAGAACGCGTGAAATAATAAAAACCGCCCCGAAAGGCGAGTTTTCTACCGGCACAGGCCTCGTAGGAAGCCCCAGGACGCGTTCTGGTGAGCCGTCTGATGGTTTCTGTATTCCCCCACGCGGCCGGTTTGCCGATTTTGCACATTTTTTCAAACCTTCTGACGGTCGCGGCTCGGAAACAGGCTAGAACTGAGCCGCGCGCATCAGCAAGCGGTCGTTACGCAAACAATAGGGACGCCGCGTTTAGTCTGGGGCCATGCAGACACCGTTGCTAGTGCTTGGCCGCCAGCGCGCGGTACTCCACTTTTCGCAGCGCGCCGGTAGTCCCGTAGGACGCAAAACCAAATGGTGCGGAGAGCTTCGTCTCTCCGTACCTCAATCCGATGGTTCGCCCGGCGATCCCAACGTCGATCACGGTCTTGCCGTCAATCGACGCAATAATGCGCTCCGGCGTCACCTGCAGCCGCAAAGCGTACCATCGGCCCGTCTCAAATGTGAAGTAGGTCCGCGTCTCGTTGTCGGAGGCGTCCCACCCATCGATGCTCGAAAGCCCGACAATATCCCCGCCCCAACCGCCAGTCACCCAGGTGCAAAACGAATCGCCTACGGGAAACGTCATGGACGCGAAGAAGTCTGAGCCCTGCTGCCGGGCGGCCTCCAGCCGCACCTCGAAGTGGTCCTTGGCCAGAGGCGCGCCAGTCCAGGTCACGCCCGTCATCGGCGCACCCGCCCCTAATACAATAGTCCCGCTCTCCACCCGGACTTTGCCTGCGCCGGTGAACGGCGTCTCTTTCCAGTTCTGCAGCGTCTTGCCGTCGAACATGGACTGCCACTCGCCGGGCGCACTCTGCCCGCAGAGCGTCTCGACGCACAGAAAACAGAGCCAAACAGTTGGAACCAGGATCGCTGCTGACATGCAGCTAAGGACTATATCACGACGGCGCGGCGCCGGTCAGGCCGCCCGGCGCCAACTGGCAACCGGCGAGTCCTCATCAGACTCACCGGCGCCATCGGAACCACCTTGCACGGCCTCGCGCTCATGCGCCTCCTGGCAGATCACGCAACGCCCCGCCCACGGCACGGCCTGCAACCGTTTCGGCGCGATCGGCTCCTCGCAGTCCAGGCACAGGCCGTACTCGCCCGCCTCCAACCGCCGCATTGCCAAGCGGATCTCTTGTCTCCGGCGCGCATTGGCGCTCAGCCGATCCACGGCCATGCTCCGGTTCTGGGCCGATTGGATGGTGTCCAGTTCGTCGGCCTGCTGCGTAATCACAAGCGCTTCTTTGTCAACCTCGGCCGGTGTGTACTCCGCCAGAAGGTCCTCCAGAATCGCGCGGTAGCGCGCTTCCTTTGTCATTCGTTTTCTCCTTGCCGCACCGGCCGCAGTTGCGCCGGGTAGCTGAATCAGATAATTGGATGCCTGGCCAACAGACTCGGTTTCATTGAATCGGAACATCGGTTCGCGTCCCCGCTATTGTACACACACGTAGGCAGCCCGGCTGCTATCTGCTGCGGGCGAGTCTGCGGCGGGCGGCACCGGAAGGCTGAGGGCCGAACCGGCGCGTTCAGTGGAAAGTGGAGGTTGCAGGCGGCGGGCCAGGGCCCACGATTCCTGGGTTCGTTTTTGGGTAAATCGACTTCTGGACACGGGTGTAAGCGGCTTTGTATCAGTGACTTAGCGGTGACATTCGGTCTTGGGTTCGTTTTTGGGCCATTTTTGTCGAGAAGTCATTGTTTTTCAGCGAGTTAGGGATGGATTGGCAAAACTGATCGATTTTTGGATCCTTACCCGGCGCCGGGCCCGATCCTAGCCGGGCATACGTCCACCGAGCGTGTGGGGAGTGGGCACCCATTGGAGCGCGTGGTGCGAAGTGGCGCGATGCGCGCGCTCCATGGGATAGAACGTTTCAAGAGTCAAAGAGCGGGTGGATCACAGGATAGGCCGAAGCGACCCTGGTATTTCCGAGGCGCTGCGCGAAGCGGCACCCGGAACCAGTATACGAGGCGGCACCAAATCGGGGTGCCTGCCGGGCACTGTAAGTTATTGAGGGCTGGCGGATTAACTAAAAGTGAAAGTCTGGTGAACGAGATTCGGCGGCAGGGGAAAATCCTGGTAGGCGGCCGAGTCCGTGGGTCGTTTGGCGCGCGGCCCTTTTTCCGGGTTTGGAGGCCCCACGTGGCGCACCAGGAACGGCAACGCCATCCACAGCACGCCGGCAGTCGACGCCGGCATGGCCAGGCTGGCGCTCGCTGGCGTAGTGCTGGATGGCGAGCTCGTGGCTGGCTCCTGCGACGAGGCGGTTTCGATCACATCCACGCAGGATGTGCACGGCCACCGCCACGCTCCGCGCTTCGCCACCTTCGATCTGCTGACCACGGCAGAGTGGGCAAGCCAGCAATGCGCCGGGGCCACGGTCCAGCGCAAGGCAAAGCTCGCCGCCATCCCCCCTGGCTTGGTCCACGTCGAAGCAGTGGCGAGTACCTTGGCAAATACCGCCACCCAAGGCGACGACGCGCTACGGTGCCACGTGGCCGCCGGGTTCGAAGGCGTGGTGTATAAGGCGCACAGCACGGCGTGGACGGGCAGGACGGCGACTATGCTCGCGCGCAGCCACGTGGGCCGCAAGAGCTGGCGCGCGCCACTCGAAGTTGCGTGGCCGGAACGGAGCGGAACGGAACGGAGAGGAGCCGGAAGATGAGCAAAGTGCGGGCCCAAAGGAGTAGACTATCCTCATCTCCAACAAGTGGGTGTTCCGCCCCATGAATTTGCCCCTCGAAATCCACGCCTTGATCCCGACTCTCACTTCCTTTCCGATTGCAGTGATGATCACGGATTGCAGCGGTGTTGCCATTTGGGCCAATCCCTGCTGCGGCCAACTTATTGGATACTCCGTTGAGGAGATCGCCGGACAGAACGCCGAGGTGCTGGAGTCTGGAGATGCCAAGCCCCGGCTCCACGACGTCCTACAACAGGTCACGGCCGGTGGTGCGTCTTGGAAGGGCCAATCAGTCGTGAGGCGGAAGAATGGAGAATGCTCCGAGATCGAGCTGACGATCACGCCGATTCGGGATGGCGCGGGTACTGTTACTCAAGCGTTGTGGACGTTACAGAGCATCAGTGGGCAGAGCACCACTGCGCACAAGTTGGCGGAGGAGTCGCTGCGGGAGAGCGAATACTGGCTGCGGCAGTCGCAGCGTATTGCGCAGGCAGGGAGTTATATGTTGGACGTGGTGACGGGGTTGTGGACGAGCTCCGAGGCGTTGGATGAGGTGTTCGGGATCGGGCCCGAATTCTTGCGCGATGTCGAGGCGTGGGCCGAGTTGGTCCATCCCGAGCACCGGCAGTGGATGGCGGATTACTTCCGGGATGAAGTGGTGGGGCGGGGGCAGCCATTTTGCCGCGAATACATGATAGTCCGCAAGAATGACGGGCAGGTGCGCTGGGTGGATGGGCGAGGCGAGCTGATGTGCGACGGCTCTGGCGCACCGGTGAAGATGCTCGGCACGATTCAGGACATCACCGACCGCAAGCGGGCAGAAGATGCTCTGCGGGCGAGTGAAACGCGCCACCGGGCCATCTTTGAGTCTTCCCGGGATGCCATCTTCATAGCGGATTCAGAAACGGGGATGCTGGTGGATGCAAATCCAGCAGCGCAAGTCCTGATTGGCCGCCCTTTGGAGGAGATCCGCACTCTCCACCAAGCCGAGCTCCATCCGACAGAGGACGCCCTCCTGGCCCGTGCCAACTTTGAGAGGGACCGCAGTGAACCAACCGTCACCGCACACAGCGTAGTCCGGCCAGATGGGAAGCGCATTCCGGTGGAGATCGCCGCCACCCGCATGCACGCCGCTGGGCGGCAGCTGACTATGGGTGTGTTCCGAGACATCACGGAGCGCAAGTGGGCGGAGGAGGCGCTGCGGGAGAGCGAAGAGAGATTTCGCAGCACCGTTGAAGCATCCCCTTCGGGCATGTACTTCTACCGTCTGGACGCCGGCAACCGCTTGATCCTCACCGGCGCTAACCGATCTGCCGATCGGATCATTGGCATCTCGCACCAAGCGCTTTTGGGCAAGACTATCGAGGAAGCGTTTCCCAGCCTTGCCGATACGGAGATTCCGGAAATCTACCGGAGTGTGGCGTTGGGACGTATCGGCACACATGCTTTCGAGATTCCTTACCGGGATGAGCGATTTGACGGCTGGTATGCGGTCAGTGTTTTCCGGCCGGGCACTAGGACCGTGGCCGTTGACTTCGTTGACATCACCGAGCGCAAGCGGGTGGAGGAGGCGCTGCAAGTGAGACAGTGGGCAATCGAATCCTCGATCAGTGCAGTTGCACTTGCCGATCTCGATGGCCGTCTCTCGTATGTGAACCCGGCATTTGTCTCGATGTGGGGATACGACGACGCCGGAGAGATCATTGGGCGCCAGCTTACGGAGTTCTGGTCAGGCGAGGATAGTGCGGTGCAAGTTTTGCGGGCAGTCCTCGAACGGGGAGGTTGGATCGGCGAGTTGGAGGGCAGGAAGAAGACGGGGGCAGTGTTCTGTTCGCAGACTGAGGCCAGCCTGGTCAAGAACAACAACGGCGCACCCGTCTGCTTGATGGGTTCCTTTGTCGATGTCACCGAACGCAATAGAGCCGAGGCGGAGAATGCGCGTCTTGAAGCGCGGTTGATGCAGGCCCAGAAGATGGAGTCCATAGGGCGACTAGCGGGCGGCGTGGCCCACGACTTCAACAACCTGCTCACGGTAATCAATGGGTACAGCCAGATGCTGCTCGCCGACCCCACAACGGGCGATCCGGTCCGCGCCAAGATTGGGGAGATTCTCAAGGCCGGGGAACGTGCAGAAGGACTGACTCGGCAGTTACTGGCGTACAGCCGCCAGCAGACCCTCCAACCGCGCAAGTTGGATCTCAGCCGCGTGGTGCGAGGGATGCGCTCAATGCTGGAGCGGTTGGTGGGGGAGGACGTACAGGTGAGCGCCGCTCTGAACGCGGGTGCCGAAAGTGTCCACGCCGATCCTCACCAGTTGGAGCAAGTGGTCATGAATCTCGCAGTGAACGCCAGGGACGCCATGCCGGGTGGCGGCAGATTGCTGATTGAGACTGCCAACGTGGAGTTGGACGAGAGCTTTGTCAAGACGCATCCCGATGTACGCGCCGGCCGGTACGTCCTGTTGGCGGTGAGCGATACCGGCATCGGCATGGACGAAAAGACGCAACGGAGGATCTTCGAGCCGTTCTTCACCACGAAGGAAATCGGAAAGGGGACTGGTCTCGGGCTGTCGATGGTCCAGGGCATAGTGGTTCAGAGTGGCGGCCACATCGAGGTCTACAGCGAACCGGGCGTGGGGACCACATTCAAGGTCTACCTACCCGCGTTGCCTGAAGCGGCAGCCGAGGTTGCGAAGCAGGAAGCGGCTCCGGCGATGGGAGGCAAGGAGGCCGTCCTGGTGGTGGAGGACAATGAGGCGGTTCGTGACTACGCCGTTTCGGTGCTGAGTGCAAACGGCTACCGGGTGATTCAAGCAGGGGACGGCGGCGAAGCCCTATTGCTGAGCAGGAGCAACAAGGAGGACATCGATCTGGTCTTGACGGACATCGTAATGCCGACCTTGGGTGGCCGGGCACTGGCCGAAGAACTTAGGAAACTCCAGCCTGGGATCAAAGTATTGTTTATGTCCGGCTTCGCCGAGGACCTCATTGCGCAGCAGCACGACCTCGACAAAGACCTGCACTTCATTCAAAAGCCCTTCAGCGCGGATCAACTGGCCACCAAAGTCCGAATGGCGCTGGGGCGGTAGATGGTCTTCGTGTAGATTGGGGTTGCCTGGGAACGGCGAGGTGGCTGACACCACACTGGTCCGCCGGCTGGGGTCGATTAGAACCCCCCTTCCAGTGCGGAGTGAAGTAGGATAAGCAGCGATCTGAGTGGCAGGGTCGAACCCGTAAGGCGCGGCGCCCTGCGCCTCGCCACCTTCGATCTGCTGACCAGTGCAGAGTGGGAGAGCCAGGATGGCGCCCGGACGACGTTTGAGCGCAAGGCAAAGCTGGCCGCCACCATCCAGCCAGGCTTGGCCCACGCCGGAGCAGTGGCCGGTGCCTGGTAACGACTGCGGCGGAGGCAGACGACGCGCTACGGTGCCACCTGGTGGCCGGGTTCGAAGGCGTGGTGTACAAGGCGCCCTCCGCCGGCTACACCGTCGGCCGGTCCGGCAACTGGCAGAAGCGGAAGCCAGCCTACACCGCGGATTGCAGATCATCGGGATTGACGAGGGCAATGGCGGGCTGGCCGGCAGCTGCGGCGAGGTCCACTACCGCGGGGTGCGGCACGTAGTTGAAACACGCGCCGGCTCCGGGCTCAGCCAGAAGGTGCGCCAGGACCTCTGGCGCCGGCGGGACGTGATCACTACCACGGCGGTGTTGGCGGAGATCTCGTTCCAGCAGCCTACCAGGCGGATCCCGGTGTCCGGATGCTCTTCGATCAACCTCCTGAGCATCGGGGGAGCCACGCGCTGGCTGGTGAGCGGTCCACACCCCACCCGTACCAGCCGCTTCTTCAGACTCGCGCCATTCACCGCGTTTACCGCCGCGTCGCGCGTCGCCAGCAGTTTCTTGCCGTATTCCGCCACCACTTCTCCCGCCTCGGTCAGTTGAAGCCGCTTGCCGAAACGCTCGTACAGCTTCTGCCCAAGCTCGTCCTCCAACTGGCGGATCTGGCAGAAAATCGCCGAAGGCGAAAGATGGAGCTTCTCACCGGCCTTCGCCAGGGTCTCCAATTCGCGCATCGCGACGATCGCCTTAACCTGAGAGAACTCCACACCGGGTGCGCGACCTAAAAGTGGAGGTCAGGCGGCGCGGGACTCCCAGTAGTCTTCGAATTCTCCGTTGAGTTGACAGCATCGGAGGGCCAGGATGGCGTTGGCACCGCGGACAGTCCAGAACATACCGGATTGTTTGAGGCGCGCGCCGATTACGGTTTTGCAGCCGGCCTCGATGACACCGGAGCCGGCGAATAGGTGCTTGGCGCGGAACTCAGGGTAGCGCATTCGTTCCGCGTTCTTCTCGAAGTACTCGGCTTGCGTGTGGATCTCCTGTGCCAGTTCGGGGTCTGAGATTTGGATGGAGCGCAGCGCGCAAACCAGTGCTTCGAGCTTGCCCGCGTCGAGGTTGGGTTGCTCGGCGGCGATCCAGCGTTGCTGCGCGGCCTTGCCGTTGGGATAGAGCTTACGTGCTAAATCCCACAAGTGCTGACGGGCGTGAAACAGATCGACAATCCCGATCGCTCCGGGGAACTCTTGTTTGGCGATGTTCCAGATCCATTCGGCTCCGTCGCCGATCACCACTTTCGTTTCCGCCCTGGCCCAGCCGCGATTCCAGGCTTCCAGATAGATTCTCTTTCCGAATTCTCCGGCGGTTTCAATGGCGCCGGTATAGGTGGTCGAGTGGGGGTCGCGGATGGGGAAGCCTTCCTGGTCCCACTTGGTCTGGGTGAACACACAGCCCAGCTTGGCTTCGCGCGTGTGGGCTGGCTCGCCCTTGTTTTTGCCGGCGCGTCCCACGGTCTCCATTTTCACTGCCGGCACACCGGTGCCGTCCATGAGCACATAGAGAAATCGCACCGGTTTACCCAGCACCATGGGCAGATCCAACTGAATGGCCCGTTGAATTTGCGCTCGCTCACGCGCGGCGATGCCGGTGCCAATCGACTCCGCCGTCCGTTCGACCGCCTTGGTGGTCAACTCCAGATCGGCCAGCAATTTCATCTGTTGGCGGCCCTGTTCGAAGGGCATCTACTGACCCACCAGGGCCAGCATGCGGCGCACTCCCGGTGAGAACTCCGTGTTGTCTATGTCGAGTTCTACATCGGCCGGAAACTGGCCATTGTGACAGTGCGGACACAAGTAGTAGGGCCGCGATACTTCGACTCTACCGACTGCCGTGAGAACGGTCTTGGACCGTGACTCCCGGTAGTGAGCCGTGTGGCCGCAAGAGCAGGACAGGGTACGCGCATCCGTCGGCGGACCCGGCAACCGCAACAACTCGGTCAAGGCGGCGGCTCCGGCCTGATGCATGGCCGAGCGTACTATGGTTTCGACCGCTTCCAGGTCGACACGCCCCGTCTTGCGCTGGCCATTGAATATGACGTGCAGCAGCCGGTCTACTTCGCGGGTGATCTCCTGATGAATTGCAACAGCCGTTTTTTTTCCTCGGGAGTCCACGAACTGCCTTCTGGCTCGATCGGGCGCTGCTGGCAGATCTTCTCGTTGACCGCGACCAGCTCAGCGCTCAGATTCTGAAAGCGATGGTGCTCACCGATTTCCGGCTGGGCTTTGCGGTAGGTGGCGGGAGAAGGAAATGACTCGGCGACGGTCTTTCCATCGACTCTGCGGGTGAGCCGGATTTGCGGATCGTGTCCCGGGTCATTGGGCTTGGCGCAATGGCAGGACGGCTTTCCGCAGCGCCGGGAGACAGCGCAGATCGAACCCGGGCGCAGATCGCCGAGGGTGGTGAAGTGATGAAGGAGCTTGGAGCGTTCGGCTTCCAACGCGGGCAAAGAATTCGGCATCGGTGATGGCGTCCTGGCTGAGTGTCCAATCAGACTCAGCATTGAGCCACAGAAAAGGAAACTGACCACTCTTCCACTTCTGGGTCGCACACCCCTCCATACCTTGTCATTGTCTTTCCTGGACGTGAAAATGGGAAGTTCGACGCCCACGGGCCTGAAAAAGGCGATCCTTCTGAATTCTTCAATCAAGGCTTCAGATCTTTTCCATTGATCGGCGGGCATTCAGGCAATAAACTCTTAGATACCAGCCGGGCGCGCCGACCCATGCTCGCCTCTCCGCTGAACCGGGATTCCATGAAGTGTGCAATAACCCTCCTCGTCACCACGACACTGGCGTTCGCTGAGCGCATTCCCATTGTTGTTCCGCCTCAGGCGGGCGACGTCGAACGGACCGCGGCCTCCGAGTTGGCGGCCCACTTGGCCAGAATCTACCCTGCGGATCGATTCGAAACGGCGAGTGCCGCTCCCAGGACGGGCAAAGCGATTCTGCTTGGGGCTGCGGCGCGGGCTCTCGGCGTGAAAACCCCATCGGCACCGGAAAGCTTCGTGTCCGGCAGCAAAGGGAACAGCGGTTACATCGCCGCAGCGGATCCGCGCGGCCTCCTCAACGGCGTCTACGCTCTGCTCGAGAAACTTGGCTGGGGCTTCTATCTCTCTTACGACGCCGCACCCCCGCCCCACCGGGAGGCTTTCGGCTTCGCCGGCTGGGACTTGGCGGACAAGCCCGTCTTCCGCGACCGCGTCATCTTCCAGTGGCACAACTTCCTCAGCAGCGCCTCCACCTGGGAACTCCAGGATTGGCAGCGCTGGATCGACGGCGCATCCCGCATGCGCTACAACACCGTCATGATCCACGCCTACGGAAACAATCCGATGTTCTCGTTCAGCCACAACGGCCAGGTGAAACCCGTGGGTTATCTGGCCACGACGCGCAAAGGCCGCGATTGGGGCACGCAGCATGTCAACGACGTCCGGCGCATGGCAGGCGGGCAGATCTTTCAATCGCCGGAGTTCGGCGCAAGTGCCGCAATGGCCGCCGGGCAGATGCGGGCCGAAGCCGCACAGGCGCTCACGCGCCAAGCCCTGGTCTACGCGCACAGCCGCGGCCTTCATGTGACCTTCGCTCTGGACGTCGACACCGAATCGGCTAACCCGCAAAATATCGTTCTGACGCTTCCCGAAACCGCGCGCTTTCAATCCGGCAAGCTCTGGCTTCCCAACCCCGACACGCCGGACGGCTATGAATACTTCAAGACACAGGCACGGCAACTCCTCGCGCTGTACCCCCAGATTGACCGGCTCGCCATTTGGTTCCGTGCCGGCGCCGGCACTCCCTGGCGCAACGTCAAACCGGAAGAGTTCCCCTCCGCCTGGCAGAAGAAGTTCGCCGCTGCTCTGGAGACGAACCCGTCGATGAAATCGAACAAGGATGCGCCGTCGATGTTCGCCATCGGCCGCATCACTGCCGCTTTCACGCGAGCGCTCGTGGAGGTTGGCCGGAAGGATGTCGAGATCGGCTGCGGCACCTGGCATCCCGATCACCTCCCCGCCGCCCACGCCTTCTTCGACCCGGGCGTGAAGCTCTACTGGCTGGACTGGAGGACCCAATTCGACCAGCCGGACGTGCAGGCGCTGGTGCGCTCCATCCCGAAGGATCGGCCCATGCTGCCGGTCGTCTGGGCGCATCACGACGACCGCACCTACATCGGCCGTCCCTACAAGCCGTATTCCAACTTCGCGGACCTCGTCCAGGGAACGGGAACCGGCTTTGGCATCATCCACTGGACCACCCGGCCGCTCGACCTCTATTTCAAGAGCCTCGTCGAGCAGACCTGGACCGGGACGCAGAACCGGCCGCTGGCCGCAACGCTGCGCGACATCGCCGCCAAGTCCTTTGGGCCGGCCGCTGCGGATCCCGGTTCCGCGTACCTGGAGAAGTGGGTGACGGAAGGGCGGATGTTCGGGCGCGAGACAAGCGACCACTTCATTGACGTTCCGCTGCCGGACTCCCCGGAAGTCGCCGCTCGTTGCCGCGAGCGGCTCCGGTTGCTCGAACGAATCGACGGAAGCACGCTGCCCCGCGAAGGCCGCGAGCAACTCGCCTACTTCCGTGACTATGAGCAGTTCACCGTTTCGTTCTTTGAAAGCCACGCCGCCTACGAGAGAGCCCAGGCCCTCCACAAGGCCGGCGACACGGCGGCGGCGCGTGCTGCGCTCTCTGCATCCGATCCGCGGGCCGTCATCGAACAGTATGTGAAGGCCTCCTCGCACGGCGGCATGTCGCGCGGCGAACAGGCGCTCGTTGTCTCGCTCAACCTGCGCTGGCTGCCCTACTTTGTTTCTTTGCGCCAGGCTCTTGGCATGGAGCCTGCGCGTTTCAAGTTCACCCCCACGCAGCACGAGCCGCTCGCGCAAGGCCCCGGGAAGAACAGCTTCTGGATCGATTCCGGCGGCCGGCTCTGGAAGGCCCTCGGCGAGAAAGAAACAGGTGCCCCGGCCTCCCTCCTGTCCAGCCCCAGCGAGATGTGCGCCTCCGGCATCCGCCTCGACAGACCCCTTGAGCTGACCCTGGGAGCGGCGATGGGTGACCCCTTCGCCCCCGGCCGCTACACCGCCAGGGCGCTCTCCCTGCCCGGCCAGAAGATCGACGCTGAAATTCGCCAGACAGCCGATAACAAAGGCGGCAAGTTCGTCATCACCCTGCGGCCCCCTCCCGGCGGCGCCGCGGCGTGCGGACTCGAGCTGGCCATGGATGGACCTCAGCGGTGACGCCAGCCTCGCCCGCCCCCCCGATTCCGCTGGACTGTCTGCGCGCTGCTCTTCCTGGCGACCACGGTCAACTACGTCGATCGTCAGATCCTGGGCATTCTCGCCGGCCCGCTCCAATCCGCCCCCGGCTGGACCGAGTCCCAGTATGGCCGCATCGTCACCGCGTTTCAGATCGCCTACGCCATCGGATTGCCCGGCTTCGGCCGCGTCATTGACGCCGCCGGCAGCCTACCGCCACTCTTCGAACTTGTCCAGCACCAAGTCACGTTCGGACTCGTTGTCAAATCGAAGATCTGGCCCAATAGATAGTTCTTACAGGCTGCAGGAGCAGTGGATCCACCGCTGGATCGGTGAGCGTTTTCGCGAAGGCGCGGTTCTCTTCATGGTTCATGCCGTCCAGCGCCGGCGCCTTCCACACTGTGATTACCTCATGGATGGGCCAGGCTCGTACCGCGGCGTGGGCAGTTGCGCCTGACAGATGGCGGGCCGCGGAAACGTTACTCCGGCCGATCCCAGCCGGCGGCTTGGTTCAGGTGTTCAGCCCTCCGATGACTGGCTTCCTTGGCTTTGCCGCGACGTCAAGCCGATTTGTAGAATCCGCTCGATGGCCAGGCAGGTCGAATAGGACTCCGGCGACTTGCCGTTGAGCCACTTGTAGTAGCCGGCATGGTGCACCCTTGCGGCAACCTGAATGTCACGCACCGTGCAACGATGGTGGGCGGTGAACTCCTTCACGACGCGCCTCCGATCCTCCTTTGGAGTGATCCGCATCGCACCAGCCGCGTCCTGCTGATCAACAGCCACTAGGCGACCGGCGTCATCGAGCGCCAGGTGCTCTTCCATGAAACAGAAGCCTGAGGCGGACACACTCCTGGAACTGTCAAACTGTTGCTGCCACCCCGGCAAGCCGGGGGATCGCCCCAATGGGTTTAGTGAGCGCAGGGGCGCTTCTCATGGGCTGCACGACGTAGGCGCACCTGGCTCTGGCAGTTAGCCGGCGCACCGTGCCCGCGCGCTCTGCGTAGCTGCCTGTTCGAGAAACCTCATCACTCGCCCCAGAAACCTGCCCGTCACCTCCCTCTCCCCCCGTTCCCACTTGGCCAGCGTGCTTTGGTCCACGCCGATCCGCTTGGCCGCCTCGTTCTGGAAGAGCCCC
This sequence comes from Bryobacterales bacterium, assembly GCA_038327695.1. Lineage (GTDB taxonomy): Bacteria > Acidobacteriota > Terriglobia > Bryobacterales > Bryobacteraceae > Paludibaculum. The sequence continues at coordinate 4,314 of JBBQLF010000015.1, read as the reverse complement.
AAGACCGTTCGGTGCCGAACTAATTCTTCCGCCGGCGTCGTCGCCTCCGGCAGCGGGTTGTAGCCAAGGAACTTGATGACGGCCGGCATGTACCTGAAGTCTGGCTGCGGCGTATTGGCCTCCCAGTTGAAGACGCCCGGCACGCACGCCCCGAATTGCTTCGGCAACCTCTCCGGCTCCCGGTGGGTCCATGGCCTTGCCAGTCCGAAGGGCATCCGTCGGCGGAAATACGCCATAGACCTCTTCGGATCTTCTCTTGCCAAGAGCCAAACCAACAAGGCGATGAACCGGCCGATCCAGCGCGAGGGCTTGCGCTGGTGCCGGGAATTGGTCACACTCCAATCAGCACGCGCTGCTGCGCGTGGCCTGAGCAGTACCGTTGCGTTTGCAGGGCATAGGCCTCGCAGAGGCAATGCAGTAGATGGCCGAAATGCGCAGGCAGGAGGAGAGCTCATGAGTGACCGCCTGGATCTTGATGTTGTATGTCCGCACAACCACAACCTGACCATCGCATTCAGCCCCGAAGAGTTCGAGGCCGCGCTGAAATCAGGCGCATTGGTGTTCCACTGCAACACATGCGACACGGACTGGCCTCCATCCAGCGCAGACATTGCTAAATTTCGGAAGCAATTCCCTAAGAATTCCAGATAGAGCTCGCCTTCGAGGTCTTCGACAGGTCATCCGGTATCTATTCGCCTCCCGGTTGAAGACGCTTGGATCGCAAACGCCGATCTGCTCCGCAACCTCTCGCTGCAGCATCTTCAAACCGAGGCGCGGTCTGGAGTAATCATCAGCCCGGCTCCAATCGGTGAGCAAAAGGAGATACGCGCCCGGCCGCCAGTGATGGAGCGGTACAGCCGGGCGCGGGCTCTACCCGCAGATCGTTCCGGCAATCATCCGCGTGCCGTTGTCCTGGTTCAAGTAGTACACCGTCAACACCTGCCCGCCGGGCAACACCACGGCCCACGGATAGCCCAGATCCGAACTGCCGCCATCGTCTCGCAATCCGATCTCCGCCGCAGTCCGCGCATCCGTGCACTCCGAGTTCAAGATCCGCGCCCGAACGCCGTACGGCTTGTGGCGGTAGCCGTACGCCAGCCACACGCGCCCGTCCGGCAGTCGCACGGCGTGATGGGGATGGCCTTGGAAGCCCGCCCCCTCCCAACGAAAGCTTCTTCCCCCATCGGTGGACCGGGCAATCACGGTCTGGTCATCGTACTTTTCCGTCCGCACGAAAGCCACCAGGTGGCCCTTGACTGTCTCATACAGAGACGTCTCGTTAAAGCCAATTTTCTCATCCACGGCGATGGGACACGAATAGGCCCACGCCGATCCGCCATCGGCTGAAATCATCAACGAGATTCCGCTCACCCCCGCCGGCGTCTGATGAGCCACGGCCCAATACAGCCGGCCGTCGCGGCCCTGGCACATCGCCCCCCGGTTGTATGAAGGCAGCGGCGCTCCGAACGGGTCCCTGGCATCCACACCAGGCGTCGGCGGCGGGACAATGGGACCCTGCCAACTGCGACCCCCATCCCGGGACCTCACCATGTACCCGCCCAGAAACGCATAGGGTTTCTGATCCGGAGCCGGGGGCATCTGGTACCACGCATAGCTGCTGCACAGAATCGAGCCGTCGCGCAGTTGCAGCAGGCACGGGTCCTGCGAACCGCCTTCCGCATGCGCCCAGATCAGCTCCGGCTCCGCCGGCCAAGTGGCACCCTGATCGCGAGACCGCACCAGCACCAGATTGCTGTTCGGGTCCGTGTGAGAGTTCCCCGCCGCGCCGGTCCGCCGCCGGTCCGGAGCCCGCCGGAACGCCACCAGCAATTCTCCATCCGGCCGCCGCATGATTGACGGAAACGCGCTGTAGAATCGCTCATTCCGATAGATCACCACGTCTTTGATCTTGCGCAGTTCGCGCCCCTGACTGAGCGGCGCCTCTGCCAGGACTCCCAGAAATTGCCCGCGTGTCAGTTCCATTCCAAGTCGCCCTCCCGGCCGTGAATGGCTGCCCGTATACCAGTGGCACCCGAAACCAGCCGATCCTCGACTTCATGCTCGCACAGGGCTGGGGTGATGCGTGGCGCAAGTGCAACGGCGAATGGTTCGCCTGCGACGTATCTCTCATGCCTGCAGACGGTCCACTCCTACTCACTCCTCGGGCGAAGGCGCTGTCCGTCTTCCAACCCCCAAACTCCTGTGAAGAGGAGCCACCGCTTCGACCAGTCAAGCGGGCTTCGGGTACACGGCGCGGGCAACGCGCAGGACGTTGCCTCCGAGGATCTTCTGAATATCTGAGTCGGAAATGCCGCGCTGCACCATGCCGAGCGTAAACATGGGCCAGTTGGTCCAGGCGAGGGTGGGATGCGACCGGTTGTCGAGGGCACCGGGCGGCCAGAAGGCTTCGTAACGGGGGCGCGCCTTCGGGCGGGGTCCGATCTTGCGATACTCGGCGTTGGCGCGCATGGGCGTGTAGGCGAGGTCGGTGCCGATGGCGACGTGGCCGGCGCCGAAGCGCTTGACGAGGTACTCGATGTGATCGAGCATGGCGTTGAGATCGCCGCTGCGGCCGAGGAACGGCACCACGCTCAACACGCCCACATAGCCGCCGGTATCGGCGATGGCCCGGATCACCTCATCCGGCTTGGAGCGGATGTGGCTGTGAATGGCTACCGCACCGGTATGGCTCGCCACTATGGGCTGCCGCGATGCCTTGGCGGCTTCGAGGCCGGTGCGCCAGCCGGAATGCGCCACGTCGACTATCACGCCCACCCGGTTCATCTCGGCGATGGCGGCACGGCCGAGATCGCTGAGGCCGGCATTGGCGGGTTCGGCACAGCCGTCGCCGAGGACGTTACGGCGGTTGTAGGTGAGGTGCATCATGCGGATGCCGAGCTGGAAGAAGAGCCGGATGTGGGCCAGCTCCCCGGGCACGGAGTTCCATTCCTGGGCGAGCGGGACGCCGTTGCCGGTGAGGTAGACGCAATGGCGGCCCTGTTTCTTGGCTGCCTCGATGTCATCGGGGGTCGCGGCTCGCGAAACCTGGCTGGGCAGCTTGTCCGTGAGGTAGGTGAAGTAGGCGAGACGCTTGAGCAAGCGCATGGGTGTGCTGCCCTCTTCGCCTGCGTTTTGGAGGACGCAGGTCACGCCTGAGGCGTCCCAGGCATCGCGGTACTCCTGCTGCTGCGACGGGTCGTCGGCGACGCGGGTGAGCAGCATGCCGGTCTGGAGGTCTTCGAGTTCCTGGCTGGTCGCGCCAGCCTCAATCGCCTTGCGGATCGCATCGCCGTCGATCGACGAGCGCGGCGAGAAGCCGTATGACTCCACGACCAACGATTGGGCGTGCAGTTCCAGCGCATGGCGCAGATCCTTGTCGCTGGGCTTCAGAAGCGCGATCGCGGCGTCCCGCGCCGCGCGGATCTGCGCATTGCTTTCGGCCGGCTGCAGAAGAGCGGCGAACGAGGAACCCATGAAGTGGCGGCGGCTGGTCATGCTTCGCATACAAAGAGAATACGCCCGCGGAGGGGCGGGCAGTTGGACGATTACGGAGTTGGCATGTGAGATCGAGAAGTCGTGTTGCGGTTCCCGAGCATCTCCAGGAGCGTCTGCGCCGAGCTGATGGCTGTGCCAATGGAGCCGGCCCCGGCGATCATATTTCGGAGTTGGGCAAGCTGCGCTTCGAGGGCCGTCTCCTCCTTGCGGATCTCCTCCATCTGCGCGTCCAGCCCGGCGTCAGTCAGTCTGCCGCGCCGGAACAGACCGACGACCCGAGTCCGATCGGCTGCCTTCTGCTTATGCAATCCTTCCAAGTGGGCCAAGTGCTTTCTGGTCCGGCCGGTGTCTTGAACGTCCGATTCCAGCCGGGCCTGGAGCTGCTGGAGGACTGGCTCCGGATTGCGCAGGAACGATTCGACATCCGACCAAATCTGCGTTTCCAGCTGGTCGCCGCGGACAGCCCTTGATGGGCAGCGCCCGTTTGCCCAGTCGACCGGCGGAGTGTGGGCCCCATTGCAGCGATAGTAGAACTCCCATCTGCTTCGATCGGCACAGGAGTTCCGAAGCAGGTACGAACAACCGATTGAAGCCTCCTCTACTGTTGAACGCCTTGAGCAGCTGAAACGGACTCTGCTATTTCAGAAACCACAACCGGATGCACGGTACCCGCAAGCGGATCGCGGCGGCACATGGGGACGATGGCCGGGCTCAGCCTGGGTATGCGCCTCAGTTCAGCGCGTCCTTGACTTCCTTCACCAGCCGTTCGGCGAGCCGTTTGGATGTGTCGGACTTGAATGCGCCAACGATCAACTTGCG
>JBBQLF010000014.1:0-19412 GCA_038327695.1 Bryobacterales bacterium | reverse complement strand
CACCGCGCTTCTTGCCAGCAGTTCGGCACAGGGCCTGCCCTTCGGCGTGAACACCACCCGGACCCGCACGTCCCCGGCGTCAGCTTCCAGGCTTTCATAGCCCTTTCCGATGAACAGCCCGAAGGCGCGCACGTTCTGCGCGCGGTACGTGCCGGTCATTGCGTCGAGGCGCCCGCTGGTGGCCAACTCGTAGCCGGGAGGCACTTGCAGACGGACTTCGAAATCGTCGTGTGTGGCGAAGCCCCACCACAGGCGCGGATAGATGTACGAGTACATCGCGTTCCCGTCTTTTTCGCCGATCTGGAATGGCGCGCTGAACTCCGCCGCCACTTCCACACGTTCACCAGGCTGGGCTTCGCCCGGCAGTTCAAACAGCGACGGCGAAGATGCGCCCGGCACCGGCTCTACCGCGACGCCGTTGATGCGCACCTTCAAGGCGCCGCTCCACTGTAAGGCGAGCCGCCCAATGGGCCGCGCAGTCTCGTTGCGAAAACGAATGACCGCCGTTCCTTCCAGACGCGAAGCGTCGGGCTGGATACGGACATCCAGGGTGTACTGCGCCCGAGGGGGCACGCGCGGAGCCCAGAACTCCGTACGGCCGAAGGCGAGCGCAGAAAGCAGCAGAAACGCCAGACAAAGGCGCATTCGGAGCCTCCTATCCCCGGTATATCATGGCGCGGCGCGTGAGCGGAGAACCGAAAGCGGGTCAGTCCTCCGGCACGTCAAAGCGGATGATGTCCTTGCGGAAGCCGCCGGTCTTGTACGCGCCGTAGGCGAGCCCGAAGACAAGCCACGCCCCGCCGGCCATCTTCGCCAGCACGCTCAGACTCAGCCAGAGATAGAGGCAGACCAGAAAGCCGATGGCGGGCACCAGCAGGTTCGATAAACGGCGGTCTTCGCCGCGCACGTAGTAGTGCAGCAGGCTGGATACGTTCACACCCATGAAGCCGATCAGCGCGCCGAAGTTGAGCAGTTCCGCGCCCGTCTGATAGCTCATCAAAAACGAACCGCCCAGGCAGAATCCACCGATCAGCATCACGTTGCGGCTCGGGATCCGCGTGCGCGGGTCCAAGTAGCCGAAGAACGATTTCGGGATGGCGTTGTCGCGCCCCATCCCGAACAGCAGACGCCCGCCGGCCAGCATCGCGCCCGAGGCGGAACCGACGGTCGCAATCACCAGAGTCCACGTCATCACCTGGAACAGCAGCGGGCCGCCCGCGCGTCCGGCGATGTGGATGTAGGCGGTATCGCTATCGGGATAGGGTTGCGAGGCCGGCCACACCAGTTGCCCCACATAGACCTCCAGGGCAGAAAGCACGCCGATGATCAGGCACGTGCCGACCATCGCCTTCAGGATGTTGCGCCGCGGATCCTTCACCTCCTCCGATAGCGTCGAGATGCCGTCGAAGCCAATGTAGGTGAGCACGGCGATGGAAGCGCCGTTGGAGATGGAGCGCCAGGAGAAGCGTTCCGCATCGTAGAAGGGCGTGGTGAAGACATCGGCAGTGAGCTGCGGCAGGCCCATCAGATAGCGGGCTGAAGCGACGAACATCCAGCCGATGACCGCCCCCATGGCCAGTGTCAGCAGTTCATTGGTGCGGGCGGTGGCCTGGATGCCGCGCAGGTTCAACGCCGTGAACAACAGCGCGAATCCAACCGCCCACAGGCCGTAAGGCGTCCCGGGAAAGATCCCCATCAGCGCCTTGGAGCACCAGATGGTGCAGATCAGCGGATTCACCACGTAGTCCAGCAACATGCTCCAGCCGGTGAGGTACCCGAGCGCGGGATGAATCTCGCGGGCCACGTAGGTGTAGGCGCTGCCGGCGCTGGGGTAGGCCCGCGCCATGCGGCCGTAGCTGATGGCTGTCAGCAGCATGGCGAACATCGCTATCAGCACGGTGGTCACCACGTGGCCGTTGCCACCGGCGCTGATGGCGCCAAACGGCGGCATGGGCGCCGTGGGCTGCACCATGATGACGCCCATCACCAGCAGTTGGAACAGACCCAGCGAGCGATGGAGCTTCACTGGCGCGGCGGGAGAACTCGACATAGGTAAAACGATTGTGCCATGGTGGAAGCGGCTGCGTGCGGGATCACACATGAGACGCTGGTGGAGGGCACAATCCGTCCGTCTGACCCGGTGGCTGGACGGACGCGTGTTCGAACGCGTCACGGCTACCGGCCTCGTGTTCCTGGTGGCGGTGGCGTTGACCGGTTTCGCTGCCTTCGCCTCCGCCAACAATCTGCTGTTTCTACTGCTGGCGGCCATGCTGGCGGCATTGCTGGTGAGCGGATTTGTGAGCCGCATCGGCCTCGCGGGCCTGGAGTTGGACGTGCAACTGCCGGACCACAACTGCGCCCGGCGCGCGATCCCGGCGCGCGTGGTCCTGCGGAACGTCAAGCGTTGGATGCCCTCGTTTTCAATCCGCCTGGTGGGCGTGGAGGACAGCGTCTTCACCACCGAGCTGTACTTCCCCGTGGTGCCCGCCGGCGCGGCCCTGACCACCTCCGTGGACGTCCGGTTCGCGCGCCGCGGCATCCACCGGCAAGACAGCTTCCTGTTCTCGACCCGCTTTCCGTTTGGCTTCGCCGAGCGGCGCGCCCGCGTCGTGATGAAGCGCGAGGTGCTGGTGTATCCGGCACTGGATCCGCAACCGGGCTTCGAGCAGATGGCGGCCGAGGTCACCGGCGAGGCCGAATCGCCCTTCCGCGGCCAGGGTCACGATTTCTACCGCATCCGCCCCTATGAGCCGTTCGAAAGCGCCCGCCACGTGGACTGGCGGGCCACCGCCCACACCGGCGACATGCAGGTGCGCGAGTTTGCCCGCGAACAGGATCCGCTCATCACCCTGTTTCTGGATCTGGAGGTCCCGCGCCACCACGATGCGTGGTTTAACTACGCCGTCGAGTACTGCGCGTTTCTAGTCTGGCATTGCGCGCAAACGGCGGCGCGGATTCGATTTCGCACCCAGGATTTTGAGTGCCTGCTGCCTGTGGAAGGCGATGTCTATGGGATCCTGAAATATCTGGCGCTGGTGGAATGCAGACACCGCGCCGAGCCCCTGAGGAATCTGGAAGAAGACAGTGTCGCAATCGTATTCAGCGCATCGGCGGAACGCCTGGAAGACAGCGGCTGGGAGGGCGCTCGGATGGTGGTGCCCCCCGGGGTTTGGGTACTTAAGCGCGATTCGCTCCCCCCAAGGGCTTGGCCTGCTCGTCGCCTGCCTGATGACATCCCAATTGATAAGGGCCCAAAGCCCATCTGAGCCCGCGCCGCTACGAACCGCCATCACCGTCACGGAGCAGGTTGCCACCGAAGCCCCGGCCGCCCTCACCGTCCTCACCACGATGGAGATCCGCCAGGCGCCGGGCGTCAACCTGGACGACCGTTTGCGGCTGGTGCCCGGCTTCTCGCTCTTCCGGCGGAGTTCCTCCCTGGTGGCCAACCCCACCACGCAGGGCGTCAGCCTGCGCGGCCTCGGCTCCACCGGCGCCAGCCGCACGCTGGTGCTCAACGATGGCGTGCCGCTGAACAGCCCGTTCGGTGGCTGGGTCTATTGGACCAGAGTGGATCCGAATTCCCTGGAGCGCGTGGAGGTGTCGCGCGGCGCTTCCACCAGCGTCTTTGGCGACAAAGCGATGGGCGGCGCAGTGGCCCTGTTTTCCGCAGAGCGGGACAAGACGGCGGGCTCGCTGGGTTATGAAACGGGCAATGCGCGCACCCACGAACTCAGCGGCGCGGGCAGCGTCTTCCTGCGCCCGAAGTGGGCTGTTTCTGGCTTGGCGCGCGGCTTCACCACAGACGGCTATTACATCGTGCCAACGTCCATGCGTGGCCCGGTGGATACGCAAGCTAATGTGCAGTTCGCTGCGCTGACGAACCGCGTGGATTACCTCTCAGACCGGCAAAAGCTCTTCCTAAGGGCCGATATCCTTGCAGAAACGCGCGAAAACGGCACCAAACTGCAGCAAAACTCGACCTCTTTGGGCACTTTGGCGGCCAATTTCACGCGCCTGCAGGGCGCCAGCACCTTCAACGCGCTGCTGTTCCACAACCGGGAAGAGTTCCGCGCGTCGTTTTCCTCCATTGGGGCTGGAAGGCAAACTGAGAGGCTCACATCCCGGCAGAGCGTGCCGGCGGAGTCCACCGGCGGCGCCGGCTTCTACCGCCGCGCCGCGGCGCAGTGGAATCTCCTGGCCGGCGGCGACTTCCACCGCGCGGAAGGCTATTCGCGGGAGACGCTGGTACCAGCGGGTTTTCGTGTCGGCGGCGGCGTGCAGACCCAGTACGGATTCTTCACGCAGGGCGACTACGCCCACGGCCCACTGCGGCTCTTCGGTGGGTTGCGGGGCCAGGACGCGGGCAACGGAACGGCGTTCTGGAGTCCGAGCGGGGGCGCGGCCCTGGCCGTGGAGCGATGGCGCCTGCGCGCCTCCGCCTACCGGGCTTTTCGCGCACCCACACTGAATGAACTCTACCGCGAGTTCCGCGCCGGCAACGCGGTGACCCTGGCCAATCCCCTGCTCCGGCCGGAGACGTCGCGCGGCGCGGAGGCGGGCGCGGACTACACATCGGGCGGGCTGCGTTTCTCCGCCACGGCTTACGCCAACCATCTGGACGCACTCATCACCAACGTGACCCGGAGCGTGACACCGGTTCTGATCACACGGCAGCGCGACAACGCCGCCGCAGCCACGGCCCGTGGCGTGGAGGCGAGCCTCCACTATCGTTGGCGCGTGGTGCGCGCCGAGGCCTCCTATCTCTTTGCCGATTCGCGCTTCTCCACCGGGGAGCGCATCCCGCAGATCCCCAAGCACCAGGGCTCAGCGCAGCTCGCCTGGTCCCGGCGGGCGACTCTCCTCGCCGGCGGCTTGCGGTCCTCGGCCTTGCAGTTTGAGGATGACCGCAATCTGTTCCCGCTGCCCGGTTTCGCCGTCTTCCATCTGACGGCGCGGCAGGCCTTGCCGGCGGGTCTTTCGCTGCACGCCTCGGTGGAGAACGCCTTCGGCCGCCAGGTGGTGGTGGGTTACAGCCCAACTCCGCTCACCGGCGCACCGCGCCTCTGGCGGCTGGGCCTGCGCTGGACGTCGGCGCCGTAAACGCCCTACGGACGATGAACGGCGATCACCACTAGGAGCCAGCGGAAGCCGGTGTCGCCGTCCGGCCGCGGTTCGATCGCGAAGGCCTCCCGGATGGCCGGGCTTGCCGCGGCAAACATCGCCCGCACGCTCCGCTCGTCCTCACCGGTGCAACCCGCCTTATGCAGCCAGGCGTTCAGAGTCATCGGCACGTTGCCGCTGACGCCGTCGATGGCGTCGATCATGAGTCCAGCCTCGCCGAGAAACCGCGCCCACTCGTCCGGGCTGTGGTTGCAGCGGTGCGACGGATCGCGCAGCACTTCGACGCGGTTCTGCCACCGGGCTATCTCCGGCGCATTGCCCGGCACGGTGGTATCGGCGAGCAGGAGCCTGCCACCCGGCCGGAGCACGCGCGCGCATTCGGCGAGGAACGCGGGAATGGAATTGAAGTGGTGCGCCGCCAGCCGGCAGGTCACCGCATCGAACGATGCATCGGGATGCGGGATCGCCTCGGCGCTCCCTTGCTGGAATTCGACATTGCCGGCGCCTGCTTCGGCAGCCCGCCGGCGGGCCTCGTTCAACATGCCTGTGGATACGTCTAAACCCGTCACGGACCGCACCAGCAGCGCCACGGCCAGCGCGGTAAAGCCGGCCCCGGTGGCGACGTCCAGAACACGGTCTGCGGCCGCGAACTGCCCGTGTTCCAGGAACCAGCGGAGTGACTCCTCCGTCCAGGTGTTCCATTGCCCGTCATACTGGGCGGCCTGCCGGTCAAACTGCTCCTGCGAGGTGCGCTGCGGCATCGGCTCAGGGTACCAGGCGCCGGCGCGCCCGCCGGATCAGCGCACCTGCAGGGCGGCGAACAGATTGACCAGCCCCCGGCCCTGGAAGTGCGGATCGCGGCGCAGATCGGTGGCGGTGTCCATGAGGATCTCCTTGACGGCTTCGGACTTGCCGATGAATTCGCAGCGGACCGATAACAGCGCGGCAATGGCGCCGGAGACGTGCGGGGCGGCCATGGAGGTGCCGGAGTCCTCCACGTAGGCCGTGCGCCAGTCCGTGCCGGGCGGCGCCTTGACGGGAGAGGCGCAGGAGACGATGCGCTCCCCCGGGGCCACCAGATCCGGCTTGCGGCGCCCGTCTCCCGTGGGCCCCTTGGAAGAGAAATAGGAGACACCGTAGGAGTGCGGGCGGTCCCGGTGAGTGGAGCCGACGGAGATGGCGAGTTCGGCGTTGGCTGGATCGTTGATGGTGAGCGCCTGACAGGTGGCGTTGGGGCCGTAGCCGGAGTTACCGGCGGCGACGACGACGCAGACGCCGCTGTGCACCAGGTGGTCCACCTGTACGCAGAGCGGCGAGGCGCCGCAGGCGAACCACTCCGGATCAAACTCGTAGCCCAGGCTGAGGTTCACGCCGTGGATCAGCAGGCGGCGGCCGAAGTCATTCACCTGCTGGACGTGATCGAGGGCGGCCAGAATGTCGGAAACCTCGCCATCGCCGTTGGGACCGAGCACCTTCAGCGAGATCACTTTGGCCTCCGGCGCGATGCCGCGCTGGGAGGCATCGTGGAGCGCTTGGCCGGCCAGGATGCCGGCAACGTGGGTGCCGTGGCCGAACTCGTCGGAGAGCGGGGAACCGCCGCCGGTGAAGTCGCGGTGGGCCAGCCCTTTGGGCAGATCGAGGTTGCAATGGGTATCGAAGTGAGAGTGCGGGGCGATGCCGGAGTCGGCCACGGCCCAGATGATGCCCTTGCCGGACGCGCGGAAGGCGGTCAGCGCTGCGTCGGCTTTAATGGTGCAGTTCGAGCGGCTGGTGAGCGCGTGGACGCGATGGTTGAGCCAGATCTTGTAGAGCAGGCCTTCGCGGGCCGTAGCCGCCACATGGAGGATGGCGGCCTTGGTGAGCCGGGCACGCAGCAGGCCCCGGGAGGCGGCGCCCACCTGGATGGCCGATGGGACCAGGGCGAGGAGTTCGGCCGATCCGCCGGCGTGGTGGAGTTCCAGCAGGACACTGGCGCTGCCGTCGTCCGGTAGCGTGTCCAATAATTGCGTGAGCGCCAAGTCCAGCAGTGTGAACCGCAGCCGGGCAGCGTCGAAAGTCATTGTTTGTCACCCGCTACTATTGTACGGAGTGGGAACCAAATTCCGGCCGCCCCGGGTGCCGCTAAGTCACTCATAAATAAGGTGATATATTTTCTTAAACAGCTTGTGACCGGCAACGCAGCCAGACCCCTTTTTCGCGCTGGAGCGGCCGGCGCCTCTCATCCACTCACCCGCGGATGCGCCGGTCTGGGAGTACTCTCGCCCATGGACTTCGCTGGATGAACTGCGATATCGTTGCAAACGTGGACATTCAGGAGCGGAACTCCTTTCGCCCGGCGGCCGGGTGTGGACCAGGTTCGCCCGCCAGGGGCCGGCAGGTCACGGCCCGAGTGTCGTCAGATGATTTTTCACCTCGGCACGCGGTTTGCGCCGCAGGACAAAGACACGCCAGAAGCCCGCGCCTCCAGCCAAGCCCGGACATGCGCGGTGTAACCGCAAGAAGGAGTCTTCCATGAGTCGAAACAGGTTCGCAGTGTTGGCGGCGCTTTCACTCGCGCTGCTGGCCGCCCTGCCAGGATGGGCCCAGGAGGTCCGAGGCACCATTCTCGGCCGCGTGACCGATCCGCAGGCCGCCGTGGTGGCCGGGGCCAAGATCAAAGTCATCAACGCCGAAACATCGGTTGCCGTCAACGTGGTGTCCAACGATCAGGGCAACTTCCAGGTACCCTACCTGCTGGTTGGCTCCTACCGCGTGGAAGTGGAAGCCGCTGGATTCAAGAAGTACAACCGGTCCGCCATCGAGGTCCAGACCGCCTCCCGCATTGAGTTGGACGTTGTGCTGGAAGTCTGCCAGATGAGCGAATCGGTCACCGTCACCGCTGAGGCGCCGGCGCTGGAAACGGCGTCGGCGTCCATGGCCTCCACCATCGATTCACGCCGCGTGGCCGAACTGCCGGTCGCGCATGGCAACCCCTACCACCTGATGCAGCTCTCCATGGGCGTGGCCTTCACCGGCAGCCCGACGCTGGACCGTCCGTTTGAGCCCTCCCATATCGCCAATTACTCCATGGATGGCGGCCGCGGCCTGCGCAACGAGCTATCGCTGGACGGCGTACCGAACACGTCATCCACCGCCAACCGCGGCGAGATCGCCGCCGCCTTCGTGCCCCCGGCCGACATCGTGGCCGAAGTCAAAGTGGCCACGGCGACCTTTGACGCCACGGTGGGCCAGACCGAGGGCGGCGCGGTTTCCATGTCGCTGAAGTCCGGCACCAACCAGCTTCATGGCACCGGCTACATTTTCCGGATGTCGCCCGGCTGGAACGCCAACGACTACTTCGCCAACCGCCGCGGCCAGCCCCGCGGCGCCTTCGATTACAACCGCTGGGGCGCCTCCCTGGGCGGCCCTATCGTACTGCCCAAGATCTACGACGGTCGCAACAGGACCTTCTTCATGTACGGCTATGAAGGCATCAAGGAGAGCCGGCCGCGCGGCACCGTCACCACAGTGCCAACGGCCGCCGAGCGGGACGGCGACTTCTCCGCTCTGCTCCCGTTGGGCGCCGTCTATCAGTTCTACGATCCGGCCACCCGCAGAGCCATCGCCGGCGGGCGCTTCCAGTCCAGTCCGCTGGCCGGCAATCTCGTGCCGAAGTCGCGCATCAGCCCGATCTCCACCAACATCCTGAAGTACTACGCCATGCCGAACGCGGCCGGCACGGCCGACTTCCGCAACAACCTGGAACTGCCCAACGCGCCGGAGGACATCGACTACTGGACCCACACGGTCCGTGTCGACCACAATGTCAGCGGCAAGCAGCGCATTTTCGTCCGTTTCAACACCTATGAGCGGACCAGCAATTACAACAACTGGTTCAACAACGCCGCCACCGGCGAATGGTTCCGCTTTGCCTCCGACGGTGCATCGTTTGACGACGTCTATACGTTTTCGCCCTCGTTCGTGATGAACCTGCGCTACGGCTACAACCGCTTCATCCGCAACACCAACAGCCATCCGGACAGCCGGGGCTTCGACCTCACCTCACTCGGCTTCCCATCGTCGTGGAACAACTCCATCTCGCCGGACATCCGCCGCTTCCCCTACATCAACATCAGCGGCTACTACGGCACCAACTCCGGCGCGCTCTGGCGGCCTAACGACACGCATGCCTTCATCGCGGCGTTCGACAAAGTGCACGGCTCGCACGCCATCAAGTTCGGCGGTGAATTCCGCTCCTACCGCAAGAATGAAATTTCGGGCGGCGCCGCCGCCACCGGACAACTCGCCTACAGCGATGCCTACACCAAGGGCCCGTTGGACAACTCGCCGTCGGCGCCTATCGGCGGCGGCATGGTGTCGTTCCTGCTGGGTGTGGGCACGGGCGGCAGCGTATTGCGCCCGGCCTCGTTCGCCGAACAGTCCACCGTGTGGGCGGGCTATGTGCAGGACGACTGGAAGGTATCGCCGAAGCTGACCATCACGCTCGGACTGCGCTACGAGTATGAGACGCCCTTGACGGAACGGTACAACCGTTCGGTGACGGGCTTCGACACGGCGTTCATCCAACCCGAAGAGGCGACGGTGCGGGCTAACTACGCCAAGGCGCCGACTCCGGAAATCGCGCCGGCCAACTTCAACATGCGCGGCGGACTGATGTTTGCGGGCGTCAACGGCGCATCGCGCAACATCTACGGCGGCGATGCCAACAACGTCATGCCGCGGGTCGGCGTCACCTACCGCGTGGGCACCAAGACCGTCATCCGCGCCGGCTACGGCATGTTCTTCGGCGCGCTCGGCGTCCGCCGCGGAGACGGCATCCAGACCGGCTTCAGCCAAACCACCAATTACATCGCTTCCAACGACGGCGGACTGAGCTTCATCTCGTCCATCGCCAACCCCTGGCCCACCGGCATTCTGGAGCCCGTCGGCAATACGCTGGGCGCCCGGACCTTTGTGGGCCAGAGCATCTCCTACATCCAGCAGCAGCCGCGCGCCGCCAACAACAGCCGCTGGCAGTTCGGCATCCAGCACGAACTGCCGCACCGCATCATGATAGAGGGCGCCTATGTCGGCAACACGGGCAACGACGTCGAGACCAACCGCCAGTTGAACGGCATCGCGAACCAGTACCTCAGCACGAGCCCGGTTCGCGATCAGGCCAAGATCGACTACATGACCACCAACCTGGCCAGCCCGTATTTCCCGCTGCTGCCGGGCACCGGCCGTTCTTCGAACGTAATCGGCCGGGCGAGCCTGCTGACTCCCTTCCCGCATTACACGGGTCTCACCACCACCACCAACGAAGGCTACTCCAAATATCACGCTCTGCAGACCCGCATCGACAAGCGCTTCTCCAACGGCTACACCCTCCAGGGCACCTATACCTGGGCCAAGACGATGGAGGCCAACGGCTTCCTGAATGAGATGGACGCCAACCCCTACTATCAGATCGCCGACTACGACGTCGCCCACCGCATCTCCGTCAGCGGCATCTACGAGCTGCCGTTCGGCAAGGGCCGGCCCTTTGGGTCCAACGCCCCACGTTGGGCCAACATGATCATCGGCGGCTGGCAGGTGCAGGCGATCTGGAGCTGGCAGACCGGCACGCCCATGGCCTGGGGCAACATCATCAACTACGGCGACTTCAAGAACGTTCCGCTCAGCGGCGGCGAACAGACCATCGACCGCTATTTCAATACCTCCATGTTTGAGCGGTCCACCACCAAGAGCCTCAGCTACAACCTGCGCACCCTGCCCAACCGCTTCTCCGGGCTCCGCAACCCCGGCATGAACAACTGGGACATGTCTGTGCTCAAGAACACCAAGGTCACTGAGAAGCTCAACATCCAGATTCGCGCCGAGACGTTGAACACCATGAACCACCCCATGTTTAACGGGCCGAACACGGACCCCTACAACACGGCCTTCGGCACCATTACCTCCTCGCGAGGCTATGCCCGCCGCGCTCAGCTTGGTTTGAAGGCGATCTGGTAGAAGCACCGCCTTCCAGACGGAACAGACACGGCAACGGGGACCAGACGGGCTCAGCGCCCGCTCATCCCCGTTGCCGTTCCCGCCTCCGGCCCACTCCTGCGCACGGGCGGGGATATGGCACAACGCCTCTTATCCCAATCTGCCTCTGCCCTGGCGCTGGGAGTTTCTTGGCTTCGTCAACCTGGGCCCCGGCCCCAACGACTATCGCTTCTTCTTCGGAGTCCGGACCGAGTTCGCCCAGATGGTCACTCGCTGGCGCCGCAATTCCAATCTCAAGAAGCTCCTTGACCCGGCGCCTTAGAGCGGCAGAGCCCCGCCTGCCGTTGCGCCGCCCTTGGCCCGGCCGGCTACTATGACTGGCATCGCCCCGGAGGATCGACTCATGGCCCGCCGCCCGTCGCTCGAAGCCTTTCGCCAGCGCATTGTCCGCCGCTACATGGTGCGCTTCCACATGAGCCTCCTGCTGGCGGCCACCATGGCCTCTGGCGTGCTTTGCAGCAAACTCCTGCTGCTGGCCGGCATCCACAGCGTCCTCTACCGTTACCCCCTCGCCGTGCTCGGCGCCTACCTGGTCTTCACCGGCCTGGCGCGCCTCTGGGTCGCCTATGTCCTGGCCGGGGCGGTTGCCGGTCAAGGCCACTCGTTCTTCTCGGGCTTCTCAAGCTTCTCGGGCCGGTCTGCCCCCTCCTCCGGCCTGGATCTCGACATGGGCCTCGTGCCTGGAGGCGGCTCGTCGTCCGATGCCAGCTTCTCCTTCGGTGGCGGGACCTCTGGCGGCGGCGCCTCGGACGTCTGGGACGCCATCGCCTCCGCCCCCGATCTCCCCACAGCTCCGGCCGCCAGTGACGGAGGTGGCGGTTGGTTCCAGTTCCCCAGCCTCGATCTCAGCATCGACTTCGACGACGGCTTCCGGGTCCTGCTCGTCCTCGGTCTCCTGATTCTCGTCATCGCCGGCGCCGGAGGCTACCTCATCTGGGCCGCGCCGCAGATTCTGCCCGGCCTGGCCCTCAGCCCCCTTGCCGCCTCCTCGCTCACGGGCGCAGCCAAACGCGCCGAGGCCCGAGGCTGGATGGTCAGCGTGTTCCGCGCCACCGGCGTTCCGCTGCTCCTGATCTTTGCGGTCACCGTCCCACTCGCCGCCGTGGTCCACCACCACTGTCCGGGCGCCGGCAAGCTGACCACCGCCCTGGCCTGCCCGGATCACATGCGGCCGCCCAGCTGAGCCGGATCGCCCAGCCACCCCGCCGCCCGCGGAGCAAACCGCTCCTCTTCCGAGGTAAGCGCCAACCCGGCTCCACAGGCGGCGGGCTTGATGCCGGACACCAATGCAAAACTCATTGCCGTAGCACCGGAAACGCCGCGCGGCCCAGATCACGCGATGCGCAGCGATCATCTACCCGGCAAGATAGAATATACTGGGTCTTCCAATCAGGCCGGATTATCGGTAGTTCCATCCCAAGGAGGTGCTCCATGCATAGATGGGGCAAATGCACCGCCCCGGTGCTTCTGATCCTGGCGGTCACGGTGTTGGCCGCTGGACTGGCCCCGCAGGTGGCCCAGAACCAGGCGCCGCCCGCCAAGCGCGCGCCAGTTGACGGCGAAGATTCCGGCGGGCGTGACGGCTACACCATAGCCTGGGACAAGGTCTACGACACGCACGGCAAGAAGCTGGAGCGCCTGGACTTCGAGGCGCTGCGCCGGGCCATTCGGGATCTTTCCGCAAAATTCCCGTCCCAGTACACGAAGGGCGGCGAATACCTGCGCCGTGCGGGGGAGTGCGAAGCGCGGCGTCCCGCCCTGCTCGCTGCCCTCAAGAAGCGCAAGGCGGCAGCGCTGGACGAGACGGAATCCATCTTCGCATTCCACAGCGAAGCCCTGCTGGCCAACCCCCTGCTCGATTTTGACCGCATCCTGGTGGTGAAGCGTAAGCCCTTGGGCGATCCCAGGCTTCCGGAATCCGCCAGTTTCGGACTGGGCGAGTTCCTTGGGCTCCCGCGGCAAAGTTCGTGGCAGATTCACGCCATCCCGCAGGTGTTCGGCTGGGAGAACGAGATCGCCACCCTGTCCTCCCTCCGCCGGGGCGGCCTTCTCCAGACGCTCTTCAAACCCCCTTCGCGCCGGCTGGTGAGTGACATTGACCTCAACTGGGATGCGGACCGGATGCTCCTCTCCATGCCCGATGACAAGGGGCTGTGGCAGGTCTGGGAGATCGCCGCCGACGGCACCGGCCTGCGGCGTCTGTCGCCCGGAGATCAACCCGACGTGCACAGCTACGATGCCGCGTACCTGCCCAACGGCAAGATCAACTTCATCTCCACCGCCGTCATGCAAGGTGTGCCCTGCAATGCCGGCCTCACCGTGGGCATGATGTACCAGATGAACGCCGGCGGCAGCAACATCCGTCAACTCAGTTTCGATCAGGACCACAACTACAACCCCACCGTCATGAACGACGGCCGCATCCTCTACCTGCGCTGGGAATACACGGACATCCCGCATGTCTGGGCGCGCTACCTCTTCACGATGAATCCGGACGGGACGGACCAGCGGGCGTATTACAAGAGCGGCTCCTACTGGCCCAACTCCACGTTCTATTCCCGCCCCATTCCCGGACATCCCACCAAGGTGGCGGGCATCATTACCGGCCACCACGTGGGACGAGTGGGCGAACTGGTGGTCTTTGATCCGGCGCAGGCCCGGACCGGCACGGAAGGTGTGGTGCAGCGCATTCCGGGGTACGGCCAGAAGGTGGTCCCGCTGATCCAGGACAAGCTCACCATCGGCGGCTACCCCAAGTTCCTCCATCCGTTCCCGCTGAATGAGAACTACTTCCTGGTGGCGGCCAAGCCCGGCCCCGAGGACCTCTGGGGCATCTACCTGGTGGACACGTTCGACAACATGACGCTGTTGCGCGAAGAGGAAGGCTACGCACTTCTGGAGCCCGTCCCGTTCCGCAAGACGCCCAAGCCGCCGGTCATCCCGGATCGCGTGGACTTGAAACGCGACGACGCCATCGCCTACATCTCCGACATCTACAGCGGTCCCGGACTGAGCGGAGTGCCTCGCGGCGCGGTCAAGAGCCTGCGGCTGTATACCTACCATTTCGGCTACAGCAAGCTGGCGGGCATCAATCACCGCGTGGGCGCCGATGGGCCCTGGGAGCCGAAACAGGAGCTTGGCACGGTGCCGGTGGAGAAGGACGGGTCCGCGTTTTTCAAGATCCCGGCCCGAACCCCGATCTCCATTCAGCCTCTGGACGCGCAGGGCCGCGCGCTGCAGTTGATGCGCAGTTGGATGACGGCCATGCCCGGCGAATTCGTCTCCTGTAACGGGTGCCATGAGTCGCAGAGTTCGGCCGCGGTCAACCGCAATACCATCGCCATCCAGCGGGAGGCGTCGGCCGTCGAGCCGTGGCGTGGACCCGTGCGCGGCTTTAGTTTCGCGCGCGAAGTGCAGCCGGTGCTGGACCGCTACTGCGTGGGCTGCCACAACGGCAAGCCGCTGCAGACGGGTCAGAAGCTCGCGGATCTGCGCGCGGATCAGGGTAAGCTGATGGCCTACAAGAACGGAGATCCGGTGGCGAAGGTCATTCCAGCGCCGGCAACGGAGGCGGATCACCGCAAATACGGCGGCATCTTCGAACCCGCCTACATCGAATTGCGCCGGTACGTGCGCCCCTCCGGCCTGGAGAGCGACCTTCGCGGGCTGAACCCCGGGGAGTTCCACGCCAACACCACGGAACTGGTCCAGATGCTGGAAGCCGGCCACTACGGCGTGACGCTGGACCGCCAGGCCTGGGACCGGCTCACCACCTGGATTGACCTCAACACACCCGCGCACGGCACCTGGCATGAGGCCATCGGCAGCGAGAGGGTGGATCTCTATCGCACCCGGCGCAGCGAGTTGCAGCAGCTCTACGCCGGCTTTACGCGGCCCGATCCGGAAGCCGTCCCATCGGCTCCGCGGGTGCCCGTTGTGCCGGTGCCGCCAGGACCTTTCCAGACGGTCGCCAACACCGCGAGAAGCGCCGCCTGGCCGTTCGACCAAGCCGAAGCGCAGCGCCGCCAGAGCGCCGCTGGCCGCACTACCCAGACTGTTGACCTCGGCGGCGGCGTGCTGATGGAAATGGTACTCGTGCCGGCCGGCGAGTTCGTGATGGGCGACGCGGAGGGCTATGCCAATGAACAACCGCTCTCCGTGGTCCGGATCGACCGGCCCTTCTGGATGAGCAAGTTCGAGGTGACCAACGAACAATACGCGAAGTTCGATGCCGCGCACGATAGCCGCTACGAACACAAAGGCTCGTGGAAGTTCAACGAGTGGGACCTCGGCTGGCCGCTCAACAGACCGCGCCAGCCGGTCGTCCGCGTCTCCCGGAACGAGGCGGCCGCATTCTCGCGCTGGCTCTCCGCCCGCACCGGCCGGAAGATCGACCTTCCCACTGAAGCGCAATGGGAGTACGCCTGCCGCGCCGGCACCGCCACTCCGCTCTCCTACGGCAGCCTGGATGCGGACTTCTCCAAACAAGCCAACCTGGCCGACTACACCATTCGCGACCTCGTCTACGATGTGCGCGATCAGTATCCGCCAGACTTGGTACCGCGCGACGCGCGCTTCAACGACGGCAAGCTGGTAACGGCCGACGCAGGCAGCTACAAGCCCAATGCCTGGGGCCTGCATGACATGCACGGCAACGCCTGGGAGTGGACGCGGACCGCCTTCCGTCCCTATCCTTACAGCGAGGCGGACGGGCGCAATGAACCCGCCGGCATCGAATCCGTGGTGGTTCGCGGCGGCTCGTGGTTTGATCGCCCGCGCCGCAGCCGGTCGGCGTTTCGCCTGAGCTATCCCGCCTGGCAGAGGGTCTACAACGTGGGCCTTCGAGTGGTCATGGAGGCTGAGCCGGATCGCCCCTTCGTCGCGAGCGAGCGGAATGGCAAGTAGGCTCCTGATCCTTGCTTATCTGGCCGCCATCGCCGGCGCCGTGCCCCCGGGCGGCGGCCGTCCGCAGTCCCTCTCTCCCGCCGCCCTGGCCGCCCCTTCAGATGGCGCGCAGCTCTACATCGCCGAGTTCGGCGCCGGTCAGGTGGCTGTTTTCGACATCGCCGCACAGGCAGTCCGGCAGACCATTCCAGTGCCCGATCCCCCTACCGGACTGGCACTCTCCGCCGACGGTTCCCGCCTGTACGTCACCGGCGGTGTGGCCGCGGGGAGAGTGCACGTGGTGGATGTGCGCACAGGCCGGGTGGCCGCCTCCATTGCCGCCGGGCACTCGCCCAGTGCGCCCGTCCTCAGCCGTGACGGCAAGACGCTCTACGTGTGCAACCGTTTCAGCTCCGGCGTGTCTGTGATTGATCTGGCTGCACAAGCCGAAGCGGCGCGCATCCCGGTGACGCGCGAACCCGTCGCGGCCGCGCTCTCGCCCGATGGCGCCCATCTGTTCGTGGCCAACCTGCTGCCCGCCGGATCGTCCAATAGCGGCGATGTGGCTGCCGAGATATCGGTCATCGATACCCGCGCCCGGCGCGTGACCGCCCGCATCCGCCTGCCCGACGGCAGTTCCGGCGTGCGCGGGCTGTGCGTCTCGCCGGACGGCCGCTATGTCTATGCCACCCATCTGCTGGCGCGCTATCAGCTGCCCGCGTCGCAGATCGAACGCGGTTGGATTCAGACCAACGCCGTTGCCATCATCGATGCCGCCACGCTGAAGTTCGTGAATTCGGTTCTGCTGGACGATCTCAACCTGGGTGCCGCCAACCCTTGGGGCGTCGTCTGCACCGCCGACGGCCGGCACCTCATCGTTGCGCACGCCGGTACCCATGAACTCAGCCTCATTGACCGCCGGGCCTTCCACGAGAAACTCGACCGGGCGGGCCGCGGCAAGGTGTCCGATGTGTCCGCATCGGCCTCGGACGTGTTGAACGACATGACGTTCCTGGCCGGCATTCGGACTCGGGTGAATCTCCACGGCAACGGACCGCGGGCCCTGGTGGCGGTGGGCCACTCGGTTTACGCGGCCGGCTACTTCAGCGGCACTCTCGACGCCGTGGATCTCCGTCCGGACCACCCGCCAGAAGCACGCACGGTTCCGCTGGGCCAGGCCGGCCCGATGACGCGCGAACGCCGCGGCGAGATGCTTTTCCACGATGGCCAATACTGCCTGCAGAAGTGGCTCAGCTGCAGCAGTTGCCATCCCAGCGAGGCGCGGCCGGACGGACTGAACTGGGACCTGATGCTGGATGGCGTGGGCAACGCCAAGAACACCAAGAGCCTCATGCTGGCTCACCAAACACCCCCCACCACGTGGACGGGTACGCGCCCTCACGCGGAGGCGTCGGTGCGCGCCGGGTACCGCTACATCGAATTTGTGGAACGCCCTGAAGACGATGCCGCCGCCATCGATGCCTGGCTCAAGTCGCTGCAACCGCTTCCGAGTCCGCACCTGGAGGCAGGCAGGCTGGGCGCCGCCGCCTTGCGGGGCAAACGGGTCTTTGAGCGCACTGGTTGCGCCGCCTGCCACACCGGACCACACTTTACGGATCGGAAGCAGCACCAGTTGGGAACCGGCACCGGCAGGGAACAGGACACGGCCTTCGATACGCCGGCCCTGATTGAGGTCTGGCGCACTGCGCCCTACCTCCACGACGGGCGCGCCGCCACTCTCAAGGACCTCTTCGCCGCGCCCGGTCTGCCCGCGCCCCACGGCCTCGCTGCCACCCTGACGGCTGGCGAGATTGAGGACTTGATCGCTTTCGTGCTGTCGTTGTGACGCGGCGGGATAGACTCTGAGAGTGCAAATCAGGAGGCTCCATGACTGACGATGGCGGGATGGATCGGCGCGGTTTTGGCAAGCAGATTACCGCTGCGGGCGTGGCGGCTGTGGCGGGCACGGCGGCGCCGGCAGTCCCTGAAAGAAAAGCTCCGCGCATGAAGATCACCAGCGCTGAGCCGATCCTGACCGGGAACAATGTGTTCCTCCGCATCGAGACAGACGCCGGAATCGTGGGCTATGGCGATGCCACGAACAACTTCATCCCCTACTCTTCCGAGGGGATGTTGAAAGACGTCCTGCCTTACCTGATCGGCGAAGACCCGGAGCGGATTGAATACCTGTGGCAGTCCTGCTTCCGGCGCCGCTTCTATCGGGGCGGGCCGGCTACGGGCGCGGCGTTGAGCGCCATCGACATGGCGCTGTGGGACATCAAGGGAAAGGCCTACGGAGTGCCGGTCTACCAGTTGCTGGGCGGGCTGGCCCGCACCAAGGTGCGCGTCTATGGCCACGTGACGGGCAACACCGCCGCCGAGGCCGCCCGGCAGGCCAAGGAGCGCGCGGCCAAGGGCATTACGGCGATCCGCTTCCGGGCGTTCCACAGCTATGACGCCGAGGATCTGCACGATCATAAGCTGGCCGTCCGCCAACAGATTGAGTACCTGGCGGCGATTCGCAAAAGCGTCGGCGACGATGTGGATCTGATCCTGGAATGCCATGGGCGCTACGATCCGGAGTGGGCGATTGAGCTGGCGCGCCTGGCCGAACCCTACCATCCTTTCCTGATCGAGGATCCCATCCGCCACGAGAACCCGCAGGCGATGGCCCAGGTGCGCGCCGGCACGCGCATCCCTTTGGCGACGGGCGAGCGGTGCCACAATAAGTGGGATTTCCGCGAACTGGTGGTCAACGGCTATGTGAACTACCTGCGCCCGGATGTGTGCCACTGCGGAGGCATCAGCGAGATGAAGAAGATCGCGGCGTTCGCTGAGGTCTACTATCAGAACCTGATCCCGCACAACAATGCCGGTCCATTGGGAACGGCAGCCACGCTGCACGCCGCGCTGGCCATCCCGAATATCGAAATGATTGA
Source organism: Bryobacterales bacterium (assembly GCA_038327695.1). Classification (GTDB taxonomy): domain Bacteria; phylum Acidobacteriota; class Terriglobia; order Bryobacterales; family Bryobacteraceae; genus Paludibaculum. The sequence continues at coordinate 435 of JBBQLF010000014.1, read as the reverse complement.
GGCGCCGTGGGTGAACGGGGAAGAGGCCCCCGGCGTCGTTTCACCCTACCCGAAGGTGGAGGGTGGATACGCTTTGCCCCTGGAAGGACCGGGTCTGGGCGTCACTTTCGACGAGAAGCTCGCGAAATCCAGGCCGTTCCGCAAACCATCGCTGCAGCCACGGCTAAAGGCGCTGGACGGGTCCGTGCGGGACTTCTGAGAAAAAGCGGCAGAGGGGTTCACAATCAAAGAGCCCTGCACAGCGCGAGCTGCTGAACGCCTCCAGGCTGGGCCTGATGGCCGCTGCCCTTCGGCTCTCCGCTGCGGAAAACGGCGCGGAGAACCTATGCGGTCACAACCTCGCCAAATTCATTGAATCCCCTCTTTTATCAATCGTTTGCCGTTCCATCGGACTTCGCGGACTTGGTCCCGCCGGTTACCATGAAGGCGGCTCCT